>MIBM01000184.1:0-27901 GCA_001830645.1 Spirochaetes bacterium RIFOXYC1_FULL_54_7 | reverse complement strand
ACAGATAGAAATAAGGGAAGAGCATGCCAACATCGGCACTCTCGTACTGGAAGAGATTGTCCAGGCCATAGAGCGGACACGTACAAGCTTTGAAGCCATACTGAACGCCGCCAATAGCCCGGCGTCGGTAGGAAAACTGGGCAAGGAAGCGCTTGACAATCTTGACGGCCTGGAACAACGAATAGCAACCCTTAAATCGGAAGCCGAGTCCATTCGAAAACGGGCAACCGACCTGAACGCCATCCGGCGGAAGGCCAGGGCAGGAACACATTGACGCGTCGCCTCGAAGAACCGAGGCGCTGTATTTCCCGGAGGGTCCCGAAGGGCCAGGCTGGAAGGAGCCGTCATGATCAGCGAAGACAAGAAGCGGGTACTGGAACTATTTGCTGAAGGCCGGAAGCTGTACAAGCTGATGCGGTTCCAGGAAGCAGCCGACAAGTTTGCCGCGGCCGTAGCGGTAGACCCATCCGATGGTCCTTCGAAGATGTATCTGGAACGATGCCAACATCTCGTCGCCGATCCACCTGATGAGGACTGGGACGGCGTTTTTGTAATGAAACACAAATAACAAGCAAGGTTGCAAAATGACCAAAGCGTCCATCGCCAGAAATGGCGCAGAAATAACAACTGTGTTAGGTACAGGTACCATGCTCTCCGGAACCCTGCGTTTCGAGACAAGCCTTATGATCAGGGGGCGGTTCGAAGGTGACATAGAGGCCAAGGGCGACTTGTATATTGATGAAGGAGCGCAGGTTTCTGCCGGCAAGGTAAAAGCCCTCAGTATCATTGTTGCGGGTTCGGTACGTGGAGATCTTGAAGCTGTAGACAAGGTAGAACTCCGGTCAGCAGCCCAGGTTCACGGAAATGTTCGCAGTGCCAAATTACGGATAGCCGATGGTGTCCTGTTCGAAGGACGCTGCGAAATGGTTAAAAACAGTGCTGCCTTTGATCCTTTTGCAGTGAAAACCGAGGACAGGGTTTGAATCTTGATGATACGGCAAAGGAATTGATCAGGCTACTCGAAAGCCACTGCAGTACCATTTCCTTCGCTGAATCATGTACCGGCGGCCTGGTTTCGGCGGCAATAACATCCATACCCGGGGCATCGGTGGTGTTCAAGGGTGGAGCCGTCACTTATGCCAATGAGTCCAAACAAAGTATACTGGGTGTAGAACCAAGGATACTGAAGGAGAATGGCTCTGTTTCGATGGAATGCGCCAGAGCCATGGCTAGTGGTGCCGCTCTGTGCTTCAGAACCGATTTCGCCCTCTCCATCACAGGAATAGCAGGCCCTGATGGGGGGTCTGCCGAAAAACCGGTAGGTACTGTCTGGTTTGGTCTGGCAGGCCAGGGTGTAGTAATAACCGTAAGAGAACACTTTGCCGGGACCCGGACTGATATCAGGTTGGCGGCCGCAAAAAAAGGGCTGGAACTGATTTCGGCTTCCATCAAGGCCAGTTTTGAACTTGACAACCCCACAGATGGGGGAGTATCGTTGAGCCAAGCATAATGCACTTTATAGTGGATCAGCCCGGACGGCTTTTTTGACCCGGGGATCGCTTCTCCTTCCGGTGACGGACAAACAAGAACAGTGTACGACACAGAACCGGTATTTACAGGTTCAGTCGATTTCCAGGCGCCGGATCGCATCGATAATACCGAAGCGTCCATCCTGCCGGCTGCCCATATCAACCAATGGAGAACGAGATGGCAACCATCCGTACTAAGATGGCAGACAACCCCCTCAGCGCAAATGAAGACGTGCCACAGGGAGAGTTGGAGCTAGAAACACACATGAATCCAGACGAAAACCAGGACGGCGAATCAGCTGAACTACCTGAACTAGAACAAAACGGTGGTCCAGGCCGTGCCGTTGCCCGCAAGAGAATTGTACGCCGCCCCACACCCAAGGGTGAGGCCAAAGCTGATGAGACACCGGAATCCGAACCGGTGAATAATCGGCAGGATGAATCCATGACTCGTCGACAGGATGAATCCATGACTCGTCGACAGGATGAATCCATGACTCGTCGACAGGATGAGAACAAGCAAACCGGCGATGATTCCCGTTTTGATCCACGTCCGGTTGTGGTACCCGGGTTTGTGCGAAAACAGGAAAGTTTCGAAAAAGTCAAGGAAGACGCCCCCAGGGCTGAGCCTGCTGATTCAAGATCCCGACTTTCAATCAACGACCTTACAGCAATGGGTTTCAAGGAACTTCGTGAACTTGGCGTCCGAACCGGCCTCAATCATGAAGAAATGATGGTCCTGAAAAAGCAGGAACTCATTTTCCAGATCCTCAAGGCCCACACCGAACGGGGCGGTATAATCTACGCGTATGGATCCCTTGAAATCCTACCCGATGGCTATGGCTTCCTCAGGTCTCCCCAGAACTCCTACCTTCCTGGCTCGGATGACATCTACATAAGTCCCAGCCAGATCCGCCTGTTCAACCTCAAGACAGGTGATACCGTATACGGCCAGATCAGAAGCCCTAAGGAAGGCGAGCGCTTCTTTGCAATGCTCCGGGTGGAGCAAGTCAACTTCGATGAACCCGCAGTGGCACAGAACCGCATACCCTTTGAAAACCTCACTCCACTCTATCCTGAGGAGCGCTTCAACCTTGAGACAGCTACGGATGAGATATCCACCCGTATCATCAACTTGTTCTGTCCGATCGGCCGTGGTCAGCGGGCACTTATAGTATCCCCGCCCCGTACCGGCAAGACCATACTCATGCAGAAGATTGCCAACGCCATCACCCACAACCAGCCCAATGCCTACCTCATAGTCCTGCTCATAGACGAGCGGCCCGAAGAAGTGACCGACATGGAGAGGACAGTAAAGGCCGAGGTCATATCGTCGACCTTTGACGAACAGGCAACCAGGCACGTCCAGGTTGCAGAGATGGTTCTGGAAAAGGCCAAGCGTCTGGTTGAGCACGGTAGGGATGTAGTCATACTTCTTGACTCCATTACCAGACTTGCCAGAGCATACAATCAGACTGTACCCACCAGCGGCAAGATCCTGTCCGGTGGTGTGGACTCCAACGCCTTGCACAAACCAAAACGCTTCTTCGGCGCAGCCCGCAATATAGAACGTGGCGGCAGCCTCACGATAATTGCTACAGCCTTGGTGGATACTGGTTCCAGGATGGATGAGGTGATCTTCGAAGAGTTCAAGGGCACGGGCAACATGGAAATAAACCTGGACAGGCGTATGAGCGACAGGCGCCTCTTCCCGGCCATCAACATCAAAAAGTCCGGTACCCGCAAGGAAGAACTTCTCCTGAGCAATGACGAACTCCAGAAAATCTGGGTTCTCCGGAAGGTGATCAACCCCATGGACGACCTGGAGATCATGGAGCTCCTGATTGACAAGATGATGAAAACCAAGAATAATGAGGCGTTCCTGCGGTCCATGAATACGCCTACAAGCGATTAGGAACTGGAACAGAACAATGATAGGCTCCATCTACCTTCAGGCGGGATGGATGTCATATCGCCGTCATACAGCCGGTTTTCTGGCATGCATGACCGGCGCGCAAGGAGAGCAACATGAAGAGCGGTATACATCCCAAGTACGAGCTCACCACTATCACGTGCGCGTGCGGCAATGTTATTGAGACCCGTTCGACGGTAAAGAACCTCCAGGTTGAAATTTGTTCAGCCTGTCACCCATTCTTTACTGGCAAGCAAAAACTGGTCGATACTGCCGGACGCGTAGATCGCTTCCGCAAGAGATACGGTATCAAGTAAGAAACCGTCCAGGCGGATTACACCGTATCAAGACTGTCCGCAAGGACAGAAAGACCGTCGTTTCCAGAGAAACGACGGTCTTTTTAATTACACGCCAGCTATGGTTCGACTCGCGCCCATACTAGATTCCGGACTCAAGAAGATCGGCAATGATGGCCCTCAGGCGCCGCAGGGCTTTGCCCCGGTGCGACACCAGGTTCTTCTCTGCCGGAGTCAACTCCGCTACGCTTTTACCAAGCTCAGGCAGATAGACCACCGGATCATAGCCAAAGCCTCCACTGCCCCGGGGAACCTCAAGAAGCAGCCCCTCACAGGTTTCCTGGATGGAAAAAGCACGGTCAGGTCCAAGTACTAGGCTAAGGCAACAGACAAAACGGCATGACCGATTTACCATGCCACTCATTTCGCCGAGCAACCGGGAGTTCCGCTTTGGTGATTCAAGTAACGGGCTTCCTTCTTCAGAACCATAACGGGCTGACAAAACACCTGGCCTGCCACCAAGGCTATCAACACAGAGTCCTGAGTCATCCGCAAGCGTAGGCAATCCTACCTGTCGCCAGAGAGCTATGGCTTTTCCCATGGAGTTATCCAGAAAAGTATGCCCGGTTTCTTCGAAGTCAAAAATAAGCCCCGCATCTGCCGGTGTCAGCACTTTTACCCCGGGCAAGACTCCATGGATCTCTTCAAGTTTATGTGTATTGCCGCTAGCCAGGAATATGGTCATGATACCTCCTCCAATATTGTATCAACCATCCTCATCGGCATAAAGGGGGTAATATTTCCTGAGAATTCGCCCTACACCACTATCAACGGTTCCCTTGGACACTCCGAGGATCTCGGCTACCTCTTTGTTCGAAAGCAAGGGTCTGGAGTTATGGATAACCTGGCAGGCACGGAGGTAAACGCCCTGATCCCTGTATATCCTGGTTTCAAGTACCTGTCTTCTTTCTGGGTCTACTTCCCTGGACAAGCGTCTCCGGTTGACACCTATGCGTACCCAGGCAGAATCCCGTCCCCGACGCCTTGAGCAAGTACGGATCGAATGCTGTGCCATTTCATGGCGAGCCTTCTGGATCCAGCGCATCAATTGTACAGTTTCCACTCCAACCAGTTTTGATAGTTCAATTAGTTTTGCATCATCCAGAAGGTGTGCACATTTCAGGCAGAGATAGACAAGACGAATCCTGAAAGCCTTTGCAGAACCACTATCGTCTGCGCTTTCCGGTAGCAACTTTCGCTTCCCGGGACACAGGCCAGGCTCACGTGAACACCAGGATTCCCCGTAGTCGTAGTGTGACCATGAACAGCTGGTGTAACCGGATGCGTAGTCACGGTACTGCTCTTCGTAGCACACAGCCTGTTTGTCAAACTCCTTGGCTCTGTCGCGTCTGACCGAAAGTGCAATGTAACGTAAAGAAGAGGTAAGATAGGCCTCGAAATTGGCACCAGTATCGGAGTAATGTTCAGGAAAGGACTCTATCCGGTTCCAGTAATGTGAAAAAGCCTCCCCTACCTCATCGACACTCCTGAAGCCGTAATGTCCAGGACTCTCGTACACAGCCTCAGCTACACCAGCCATATACCACTTGCGCTGATCCGATTGTCCTTCCCGGACGGACTGCGCCAATTCATGCAGGCTTTTTTTAGGCATGTTTTACCTCATTGCATTTTCAATTGAGAAGTTTTCATCAACCAGAAGCGATATCTTTTAAAATTCACCCGGATGGCAAAAATGATAATCAAGAACAGTGCCAAATACCTGTAAATGAGGAAAATCAAGAAATTATTGCATGGATCGTTGAATCGGGAGCCGACTTACGGCTTTTTATCGATTTTAAAGTCAGGATGGAAGTACTAAAACCCTTGAAGATGCCGTTGGGAAGTAAAATTGTTACATCATGTTACACGGAATGAGACTAGTTCCAGTCGATCATCGAGGCTGGTAGCCAAAGACAGGTGCAAAAGCAGCCTGGATACGGCGGAGGATATCGTCCACCTTGCCTTCGATGAAGAGTCCAGCGGCCAGACGATGCCCACCGCCTCCGAAGGATGCTGCGATGGAAGCAACGTCAACGGCCTTGCGAGATCGGAAACCAACAGTACAATTTGTCTGGCTTTCCTGGCGTACAACTACAGCAACTTCCATGCCTTCTACGGTCATCAGAAGTTGGTACACCATGTCCGAATCCCGGCCAACCAAGCCGTAGCGTTCCTGGTCCTTAAGATCCATCCAGGTCATGATAAGCCTACCGTCATAGCTGGTTTCAGCGCGGGATAGCAGTTCTCCCATCAGCTTTCTGGATGCAAACGGCTTGCCGCCATTCATGGCTTCAAACGCACCTTTGGGTGAGGCCCCGGAAGCGACGAGTCGGCCTGCCGCCTCGAAAACCACCGAAGAACCAGCATCCAGGTGCCTGAAAAAACCTGTATCCGTGCACAACCCGAAAAACAGGAGTTCCGCTTCTTCTGCATCCAGTTTGTAGGAAGCACTTTCCAATATTCCTTGGACCATGAAGGCCACTGCCGGGGAGGACGGATCGATATATCGAAGTTCGGGTGAGGATGGGGCTTGCCTTCCATCTGTATCCTTGGCAATTGTTTCACCTGAAGCGTGGTGGTCGATTATTGCCACGTTCAGACCAGTGGCCATCAATTGCGTTATGGCATCACCAAGCGGACCAGTACGTGAAAGGGATGAACAATCCAGTATCACTGCGGCAACGCCAGGCTCTGATGACCAAGATGGCAGTTTGTCCTCAAAACGACTCGCATAGGATGCAATTTCAGTTCTGGTAAAGGGACCGGCAGACAACAAAGCTGTCCGCTTTCCCTTGTTCCCGAGATAGGAGGCCAATACAAGCTGACTTGCTATACAGTCACCATCAGGCTCCTTGTGACCAATGATCAAATATGACGTATAGGAATCCAGAAAGCCTAGGATTCCGGCAGTACCAACACTATGATCTTCCATTTGGGAAAACTCCTGTGGAGCAATGAGGTGAGGTGATCTGGACAAATGAAATACAAGCTCGGAGAGCACTCTGCTCCCCGGCTGAACCATATCTGGAACCTATCAGAAGTCCAGTTTGATGGTCTCCACGTTGAAACGGTCTCCAGCATCGCCGTCAAGAGTAGCCCAGCTGGAATCCGTCATAGTGGCCATGGCATATAGCTTGAGATGGCTGAAGTCACCATCAGAAGTGTAATACACTACCAGATACGGGAATTGAGAGCCCCGGCCGAGTATAAGCTGGGCCTTTCCCCCAGGTACAAACCATTCGACTGGTATGTAGACATCGGCAAAACCTGTCTGCCCCTTGCGATAAAGCACCCGGTATCCATCAGAATGACTGTATACCCTGGTCACATCGACCCGTACAGGGTAGAGTTCCGATGGCATCCGTATTGTCCCGCTCTTATCCAGGGTAGATGTGGAATCATTGTCCTGGGCAAACACAAGCCCGGATCCACCAAGAATAACCACCATCAGAACCATGATCAGTGCCTTGTTCATGAACTCCTCCGTAATGACAAACAAATAATGATCGAAAGAGAAAAAACATGAAGCCTGGGATCCTGGTGGATCCTCCACAACATTCCAAGGCAATTATATGCTGTGAAAAGGTGATCCGCAATGACCCTTGAGCAAAAACAACACTGGATGGCATACTCCAACCCATGGTCAGCATTGATAATGATCGGGACTATATAGAGAACACTTACAGAACCCTGACGGCACTCTGGCCGGACAGGCAACCACAACTGAGTTACTCTACCTGTTTCGAGTTGCTGGTAGCGGTAATGCTCTCAGCCCAATGCACAGACGACCAGGTAAACAAGGTAACCCCGGCCTTGTTCACTACCTATCCAAACCTTCATTCCATGGCAGAGGCAGATATAACCGAACTAGAAAGCCTGGTAAGAAGCACTGGTTTCTACCATACCAAAGCAGCCAATATCATTGCCACATCGAGGATGCTCAAGGAAAGATTTGACGGAAAGGTACCTGAAAACATCGACGAACTTGTCTGCCTGCCGGGAGTGGGAAGGAAAACCGCGAATCTGGTAGTCAGTGCCTGTTTCGGCAAACCAGGTATCGTTGTGGATACCCATGTACTCAGGATAGCCCGCAGGCTTGGCATTGCACCAACCGATGATCCAGCCAGGAGTGAGCGTATGATAGCCGCCTCCATCAATCCAGAAAGATGGACCGCTTTCTCCCATGCACTCAACCGTCACGGCAAGTTCATCTGTACCGCCAGAAAGCCCAAGTGTCAGGAATGTGTTCTGAAGGCAAATTGCCCGTCAGTGGATATCCTCACTACCTGAGGAAATAAGCCCTAGCCTCTACAAAAAATCGCAGGCGCCAGTGATCCAGACCCCGTATCCGGTGTATGGAAACAAACCTGGATCCCATTACCGGACTGGCAAAAACCGCCTTTGGCATATCGTATCTATATCCGTACCAGCGACTTGTAGTAGCCAACATCCTGGATGCTGTCCAACGGGCGGGGAAGGAAGGTCCTTTCAGACAGATCGTGCTCCTGCCAACGGGATCCGGCAAGAGCCTATGTTTTCAGCTGCCATCGCTCCTGGTCCCTGGGCTGACCGTAGTGGTATATCCTCTCCTCGGACTGATTTCCGACCAGCAACGTCGTCTGGAAGAGCGCAGCATCAAGGCAGTAACCCTCAAGGGTGGCATGAAACCCTCGGAGAAGGAAGCTGCATTCAGAGCCTGTCTGTCCGGGCAGGTTCGCATGGTACTGGCCAATCCAGAAATTCTTGTTACCCCGGATTGCCTGAATTTTCTTGAAAAAGCAGAGATAGATCATTTTGTCATCGATGAAGCCCACTGCATAGCGGAGTGGGGAGATAGTTTCAGACCTTCATATCTTGAGCTGGCCCGGCCTCTGGCCGCTGCACAACCAAAGGTTATAACAGCCTTTACAGCTACAGCATCACCTCCCATCCTGAACCGGATAGCCAGCATTTTGTTCGGCCGTGAATCCTATGGCTTGATAGCCGGTCAACCCGACCGGCCCAATATCCATTATGCTGTCATACCGACCCTCTCCATGCTCAGGGCTACCAGGCAAACCGTGTCCCAGGGCACAAAACCCTTGATCGTATTCGTGCAATCCCGCAAGACAGCAGAGCTTGTGGCCGAAGATCTGCGGCATTGCTTTCCCGGTATGGATGCCCGCTTTTACCATGCAGGCTTGGAAAAAGCGGAGCGTTCACAACTTGAAACATGGTTTTTGCATTCACCTGATGGTGTACTATGCGCCACCTGTGCATATGGAATGGGCCTGGATAAACCGGATGTTCGCACTGTCGTCCACTATGGGCCTCCCTCATCAACTGAAGCCTACCTCCAGGAATCAGGCAGGGCAGGTAGGGATGGCCAGGATGCAGAAGCCATACTTATTGCCCTGGACAGTCAAGGAATCAGTATGGAAATACCCGGACAGAAGGAACCCCTGTCGGAGCTTGAAACCATTGCTGCAGCCAGGAAGAAAGTGATGGAAGACTATGCATCAGGAGTTGGTGCATGCAGACGTGAATACCTTCTTGCCGCCATGGGTGATTCCCGGGCATCGGAAACATCCTGTTCCGGTTGTGACCGATGCCTCAACAAGGATCAGAAAGAAGCGGAAGGCAAAAAACAGATACTGGCAGCCATACGAAAGCATAACAGGCGCATGACGGAACGTGGAATGGCAAAATTCCTGGGAGGCGATCAAGGGCAGGGGTTGCACCCAGGATGGGGCAGCCTTGGACAATGGAATCCTGACGAGATACAGGAAGCCATATCTTTTCTCATCGATAGTTGCAGGGTACTCAAGAAAGGAAGGGGGCCATGGAAAAACCGACTCAGTCCTGCTCAGTCCTGGCTCCGTGCTGTTCAGTCCGGGAATTCTTCACCTTCGGTTGATCCACCTTCATCGGCGAGCACAGGAGGCGCTTCTTTCTTCCGGATTTTTGGCGCCCGGGTAGTCCGTGACCAGGGATCAGCTATATAGCGCATCAGTAACCAGACCGCAATGAATCCGGCAAGAGTGGCAATCACTTCCCATCGGGCCATCACCCTGAATGAAAAAAGGACTTTGTCAATGAATCCCATATCGCTTCCCATGCCTCACTCCGCTTGAATCAGAAGGCCGTCTCACTGCATGCAAACCGGGTTGAGCCGGTTGAATACAGGGCGGCTTTCAGGATGGACAGATCTTCGTCTTCCGCCGCAACGAAGCATATACCATAGTACTCGTTTTCCTTGTCATCATACCTGCGTGCAACCCGCCCCTTGACAGACAGTTCACTATGACCGGTATCGATGCACAGTTCTATGATGGAACCAATTTTAAGCTTGACCTTGAAGCTGGCCTTGGGCAGATAGAACAAGCACCCGGTAGCAGAAAAATCAATCACTCCAGGCTTGTATGGATCAGGTTTAAGCTCGGGATCTGCCTTGAAATAATTGCTTCCTTTAAGCTTGTAGGCCAGGATCCTTGCAAACTCCCAAGAAAAATCGATGGCCCTGAAATCAAGACTGACAGGTCTGGACTGGTCGTTCATCAGGTACACATAACCAACCACGTACTGATAATACAATATGGGACACCATGCCTCGGCAATGATGCCAGACAAGGCTTTTTCAAGTCTGGATGTCTCGAAGCGCGACCCTTCCAGAAGAGCCCGTGATCGTTCGTAGTCGTCCACCATGGACTGGGTCACTATCCGGCCATCAGTATACGGATCTACAACCGGCAGGGTGCTCATGGTACTGGCAACGAGTATCGCCCTGCCATAATAGCAGAGGATTTCCTCCTCGACGTTTGAAGGTTTGCGCCCTTTGTTGAACATGATGATTCCGTTCCTGACCACCATCTCGTTTGCTTTTTTCCTGAAGCTTTCCACAAGATTGTTCATCGAACTGGTATCAAAACCTTCCCGGAGGACTGGCAGATCGATTTCAGTGTACTCTCTGGATTCCGGACAATCGATGCTGACTACTTCTTCCTGCAGGAAGAAAGAAAGGCTTACATTGCGAGGAGGAGACACCCTCACGGCGTTGCGCTGGGGTGCCTTGAGTATCTTGTCGGGAAGGCCTAAAACAAGCCTTCCTGCACCAATTTTATTCACTTTGGCCTTGAAGGTTGAACGCTGTTCATGATTGGCCAGATACACCGATACTTCTTCCCAGAGTTTGAAGTCTTCAACTTCCGGATCGCTGTCCTTGTAGTCCAGAGTCAGAAAATCCTTTCCGAAATCATGTATCACTGCAGACAGGCTTTTACCACTGCCATGTATGATTACCGCCGAGGCAGCGCGCATGACTTCCTTCAGGATGAATTCAAGTTCTATAAATGTTGCGAATTTTGGCATTACCCCGCCTCCGGTTTCTTGAAGTATAACAGAAAAATCCGCTCCGTGGAATTCCGCTCTTCATCCCGCCCCGTGGAATTCCGCTCTTCATTCCACCCTTTATGCCCATCATCCATTCTGAAGGCTCAGCCCGATATGAACGGCCTTGAAAAATGCTTGCAGGGTCCGTACTATAGTCGTATCGAAACGATACAATCTATCCGAAAGCGGCCGCTATGGAGGCCCGAAAGGAAGCTGAATGAGCGTTTATAAATCCATCGAGTCGAGCACCTCATGGGCGGCCCTGCTTGCAAGACAGCCAGAGAATCTCCGGGAGGCCCTTACTGCAGACCGGGTCCATCACAGGCTTGTCTCAACAGGTGGCGGTCTCTCCTATTCCTATGCGGCCATGGACCTTGATGAACCGACCATAAACCTGCTCGCAGTGGCGGCAGCTGAATTGGATCTCCTGTCCCAGTACAAGGAAGTAGCCTCCGGATCTGTAATGAATATCGGTGAAAAACGCATGGTCCTGCATCATCTCCTGCGTGGGCAGCCTTTTGGGCCTGTGATCAAAGATGGCCGCGACTATGGTGCCTTCTATCACTCGGAGAAGGATCGAGCCGGTGACTTTGCACGCAAGATACGCTCCGGGGCTCTCCGGGGATCAACCGGGAAACGATTCGAAAGGGTTGTCCAGATTGGTATTGGAGGCTCTGATCTGGGACCCCGTGCCCTGTACCTGGCTCTGGAACAATGGGCACGCGAACGGAATCTCCTGACGGTAAGGGCTTCTTTCATCAGCAATGTTGATCCAGACGACGCCAATGCAATCCTTGCTGGTGTGGATCCAGAATCCACACTCTTCATATTAGTTTCAAAAAGCGGTACCACCCAGGAAACCCTGGCAAACGAGGCTCTGGTAAAGTCAAGATTGGCTCAGACCCCGGGAATCGACCCATCGAAGCACCTGGTGGCCGTCACAAGCGAGACCAGTCCCCTGGCCCGGAACCCAGCCTATCTGGACTCATTCTATATCGATGACTATATCGGCGGCCGGTACAGCGCAACCAGCGCTGTCGGAGGGGTCATCCTGTCCATCACCCTTGGACCGGAAGCTTTTTCGGCAATCCTGGCTGGTGCCGCCGAAGCTGATCTGGCAGCGAAGGAGCCAGATATCCGTCGCAATGCTGCTTTGCTGGATGCCTTGCTGGGCATTTTTGAACGCGATGTCCTTGGCCGGCCTTGTGTGGCGGTCCTGCCCTACTCCCAAGCACTTTCACGCTTCCCTGCGCACCTGCAGCAACTGGACATGGAATCCAACGGCAAACGGGTAGACCGCAATGGGAAACCATCCGCCCTGCCTACTGGTCCGGCGGTTCTTGGGGAGCCGGGAACCAACGGTCAGCATTCATTCTACCAGCTTCTGCATCAGGGGACAGACGTAATTCCCCTGCAGTTCATTGGCTTCAGACAGAACCAGACAACGTATGATCCCCTTTTCGAGGGAAGTAGCGCACGCCGCAAGCTCAATGCAAACCTGACAGCCCAGATAGTCGCCTTTGCAAAGGGCAAGGATGACAGCAATCCCGGCAAGCAGTTTCCTGGAGGTCGTCCTTCCACCCTCATATTCGGAGAAGAACTGGACCCGGCCGCACTTGGTGCCTTGCTGGCTCATTATGAAAACAAGGTCATGTTCCAGGGCTTTGCATGGAACATCAACTCCTTTGACCAGGAGGGAGTCCAGCTGGGCAAGGTACTTACGGGCAAGGTCCTTGCTGCCGGTGGACCAGGAGATCCAGTACTAAGCGCGTATGCAGGGCTCCTGGGAGCTTTATGAACAACGGGAAGAGCTGCATTGCCTTTACCGGCGGAGGAACCGGCGGCCATGTGTATCCAGGTCTGGCAGTGATAGAAAAACTACGGGAATCCTATGATGGAAGGATAGTATGGATAGGCTCGGGCAAAGCAGTCGAGCGCCAGGCTGTGGAATCTGCAGGGGTGGAATTCCTGAGCATTCCAACAGGAAAATTGCGTAGATCCCTTTCACTCGAGAACCTGGTGGATGTCTTCAGGGTCATTGCTGGATTCTTCTACGCCCGGGGTATACTGAAAAAACTCGGTCCGGTACTCCTGTTCTCCAAGGGAGGATATGTCAGCGTCCCGCCCTGCCTTGCCGCCGCATCCCTGGGGATTCCATTCTACACGCATGAATCGGATCTGAGCCCGGGATTGGCCACAAGGATCAACGCCAGGAGAGCCAGTCATATCTTCTTGGGCTGGGAGAAGACTTTCGAGATGATTCCAGAAGCATGGAAGGCCCGCACAAGCGTCTCGGGCAATCCTGTCAGGGCTTCCATCACCAAGGGAAATCCAGCCGCGGGCCGGGCCTGGCTTGGCTTTGACAAGGATCTACCGATAATCCTGGTACTCGGGGGCAGCCAGGGCGCGAGACAGATAAATGAGCTGGTAGCCGCCCTGCTGCCGAGACTGGAAAAAACAGCCAGAACAGCGCATCAGACGGGGCCGGACAACGCGCCTTGCAGACCGGATGATGCTTCTTACAAGGGTTTCGAATTCGTCAACAGCGAACTGCCAGACCTGATGGCGGCGGCCGATCTCGTTATCGGCCGGGCGGGAGCAGGTACCATCGCCGAATGCGCTGCCGCCGGCAAGCCGATGGTGCTGGTGCCCCTTACTGGCGCAACACGGGGTGACCAGGTCGAGAACGCACGGCTTCTGGAGCGTGAGGGTGCTGCCATGGTTTTTGAAGGAGCGGAAGCAAGTCCGGAGGCCGTTCTGGCAGCCCTGAAACCTCTTCTTGAAGATGAAGGCCGCAGGTCAACCATGGCTGCCGCAGCCCGTAAGGTTACAGGAGGCAACGCGGCGGACATCATCGCCTCTACCATTCTACAACACATCAAAGGCGGAATATGAACATGAACACTCTTGACTACATTTTG
Organism: Spirochaetes bacterium RIFOXYC1_FULL_54_7; assembly: GCA_001830645.1. Classification (GTDB taxonomy): domain Bacteria; phylum Spirochaetota; class Spirochaetia; order Treponematales; family UBA12059; genus MIBM01. Next base: position 13,815 of record MIBM01000184.1, on the reverse strand, counting down.
CTTGCCATCATTGCTGTAGCTGCTTTGCGTTGCTGGTTCAGAGGAATAATCGGTGAGGTACTATCAACTGCTGCACTTGTTGGAGTCCTCCTTGCTGGCATCCTCTTCTATCGCCCACTTGCAACCTGGTTGACGAGCTTGGTTGACCTTGGGAGGCTTTCTCTGATAGCTGGATTCCTTATCGGCTTTGCCATTGTATTCTTGGCCTTCAAGGTGCTGGAACGTTCCATGCGCGGCATCCTGGAAGGATTCAACCTGGATATAGTTGATAAACTGCTGGGTTTCGGCTTCGGTGCTTTCGAAGGCCTGCTTATCAGTGCGGTAATCCTCCTGCTGCTGAAATACCAACCCATCATCGATGTGAATGAACTACTTGAAGGAAGCCTGGCAGCAAGGACCCTATTGCCAATTATCGCCGAGCGCCTGCCGCCCATGGAAGGCTGAGCGGTGTTTGAAAACATCATAGGCCAGGCAGCCGTCGTCAGAAACCTGGTTGATGGCCTGAAGAGTGATACGATGCCTGGCTCTCTTCTTTTTGACGGGCCATCTTTGTCCGCCAAGCTGACCACAGGCCTTGAACTGGCACGGGCTTCGTCCTGTACTCAGGATGCCAGCTGGAACTGCCCCTGTGCAGAGTGCACACGTCACCGCATCCTGGTCCATCAGGATATACTGCTGTTGGGACCCAAGAGTTCGAGGATGGAGCTTGAGCTAGGGGCTGATATGCTTGAACGGGTACCTGGTTTAGCTTCACGTTATTTCTTCATCCGTGCTGTACGCAAGTTGACCAGACGCTTTGATCGTGAATTGTATGAGAATGAAGAAAATCGGCTAGCCAAAGCCCTACCCCTGCTCCGGACCGTTTTCGAAGCCCTGGACGCCTGCCTGCCTGGAGGTGCTGATGATACAGGAACCACAAAGGAAGCACGGAAAATAATACCGACCTGTGTCAAGCTTGAAAGCCTGCTGCCTGATGCAACTCCCGTTTTCCAGATTCGATCCATGGAGTTCTGGGCACGGCTGGCTCCATTCGGGAAAAAGAAGACCATCATACTGGAACACGCTGACAGGATGCTTGACGCCTCCCGGAATGCCTTGCTGAAAATTCTGGAAGAGCCTCCCATCCATACACGGTTCATCCTTACGAGCTCCAGACGCCAGGCCATCATACCGACAGTTCTATCCAGAGTCCGCAATTACCGATTCTCGTCCCGCAACGGTGACGATGCAAGAACCATAATCGAACGGGTCTTCCGCTGCCCCGAGGACGGTTCTACAAATCTCGAGATCTTTTTCGGCAAGCGTCAGTCCGAAGGAATACAGGATATGGCTGTGAGCGGCAGGGAGTGGATAGCAGCATTGCTTGCTGCCATTGAACGATCAGGTAGAACATTCATCGAAGTACCCTTGGCTGCACTGGCGGTCGCAGGTGGTTCCAATCCTGGGGAGATCATAGCCGGTGTAGCTGCCGGGACAGGCAAATTCGGAGCATCTGATGATACCATGGCATGGTCGTTCCCGGCCTTCCTGGATGCAGGATCAAAGACCTTTGCAAACTTGCTGAGGGATGGACAGTCGGGGAAAGAAACACTCAGGCTGGCAGAATGCTATGCGGATCTTGCAAGGGATGCCCTGCTCCGTTACTCATCATACAACCTTAACCCGGTAGCCCTGGCTGAACGCCTCGCAGATTCTTTCATCGGTGGCAACTTATGAGAAAGTTCCTGGAACGTGCGCTGGACAAAGTATCACGGATGAACGACGACTCGATCCGTAACCTGATCAGGGTACTTGCAACCGAAAACGAGCGCCTCGAGTCGGTACTTGATTCCATGTTGGACGGCATCATCGTCTGTGGTGTCGATCACGTTCCCCTGATCATGAACAAGGCAGCAGAGCGGCTCATGCCTCTGAACCAATCCGATCCCTTCATCGCTCCCCTATGGCGCAGTCTCAGAGATGAAGAAATGGCAAACTTCTTTGAATCAGTGATGAAAGACGAAGAGACAGTACTGGACAGGGAATTTGCCATAGATGCCCACTCCAATACCAGGATACTCGCTGCAAGTGTGACTCCTCTCGTGAAGGACAAGCGGATCCAAGGTACTCTGATTCATATCGAAGAAACCACGGACAAGCGAAGGAAAGAAGCCCGGCTGCGCCGAGCCGAGAGTCTGGCCTCCTTGACTACTCTCGCCGCCGGTGTTGCCCACGAGATCAAGAATCCACTTGGATCGATAAGCATACATGTCCAGCTTATAAGAAAAGCCATGAGTGGTTGCGAATCGCCACAAGTAGGTCGTTATCTAGACATAGTCAATGAAGAAATCGAGCGCCTGAATGCCATCGTGGTGGATTTCCTGTTTGCGGTACGACCCATGAACATAGCCCCGATAAATGACGATGCCAATGCCCTGGTAGGAGAGCTGGCAGAGTTCATGCGTGCAGAAATAGAGCATTCAGGTGTATCGCTGGAAGTCAGACTGGACAAGAGCGTCCCGCCTATACCTTTTGACAGGCGTTTCATGAAACAAGCTCTGCTCAATCTGGTGAAGAACGCTGTGGCCGCGATGCCAGGTGGGGGTTCCCTGACAATAGCTACCGTCTACAATACCGACGAACTGCGCATAGTCATCAGCGATACAGGTACCGGAATAGCGGAGAACAAAATTGGGAAAATCTTCGAGCCTTACTATACAACCAAGGAAAATGGAACAGGCCTCGGGCTCACACTCAGTTATAAAATAGTCAAAGAACACGGCGGGGATATCACCGTACGGTCGAAACAGGGTTCAGGCTCGCAATTCACCATAATGCTACCGGTACCCCAGAAAGAGCGCAGGATGATAAGCACTGAGACAGACCAGTCATTGTTAAATCCGGAGATGAACGAAACAACAGTACTTGAAGAAACGTACCGTGGGTATCCATCATGAAATTCAATATTCTTGTAGCCGATGACGAAAAAAACATCCGCGAAGGTCTGGGAGAATTCCTGGAACTTGAAGGCTATGCTGTATCACTTGCTGCGGATGGCCTTGAAGGGGCCAAAGCGATAGACCGGGGTGACATGGATCTCCTGATCTCCGACCTCAGAATGCCAGGGATGACAGGTACCGAATTGCTGCGCCATGTCGTCTCCCGATATCCATCTGTTCCAGTAATACTGCTTACCGGCCATGGTACGGTGGAAGATGCGGTAGAGGCCATGCGCAACGGCGCGTATGACTTTATAACCAAGCCAGTGAACCTTGACCATCTCTCCCTGCTTGTAAAAAGAGCTCTTGAACGCCGGGAACTATCTCGGCAGAACCGTGAACTCCTGATGGAAGTAGAAAACCAGAAGCGTTCTTCAAGTATAATCGGTAAAAGCCCCGAAATGCAGAAAATTTTCGAATTGATCCGCCGTGTTGCACCGACCAAGGCCAGCGTACTTATCACGGGTGAGAGCGGCGTAGGCAAGGAACTTGTGGCTGATGCCATTCACAATCTATCGCCAAGGGCTGAAAAAGCTTTCATCAAGGTGCATTGTGCTGCCCTTGCCGAGTCCTTGCTTGAAAGTGAACTCTTCGGACACGAGAAAGGTTCGTTTACCGGAGCTCAGGCCAAGAAAAAAGGCCGGTTTGAACTAGCTCATGAAGGAACCCTGTTCCTTGATGAGATTGGTGAAATAAACCAGAATGTGCAAATCAAGATCCTGCGTGTTCTGCAGGAAAAAAAATTCGAGAGGGTCGGTGGCGAAGAAACCCTTGAAGTGGACGCACGCCTTGTTGCAGCAACGAACAAGGATCTCAAGGAAGAAATAAGCAAGGGAACCTTCAGGGAGGATCTCTACTATCGCCTCAATGTGGTAAACCTCCATGTACCCCCACTACGTGACCGCAAGGATGACATTCCACTTCTGGCTGGGGCCTTCCTCAACGAGTTTGCTCAGGACAATGATAAAGCCTTTGAAGGCTTTGACCCAAAAGCACGGGCCGCCTTGTACGCCTACCCTTGGCCAGGGAATGTCAGGGAACTGCGCAATTGCATAGAAAGCGCGGTGGTCATGGCTTCAGGCAAGCTTGTAACTCTTGATGACCTTCCGCCAGGTGTCCGGACGAGTGCGGAGGAGCAGATCATAAAGGTGCCGCCTGGATCCAGCCTGGCTGAAGCAGAGAAGATACTCATACGTGAAACTCTGGCAACCCAGAATGGCAACAAGAGCAGGACAGCAGAGATATTGGGGATTGGAAGGAAAACCCTCTATCAGAAACTACAGGACTACGGCTTGGACCAGGAAACCTGATTTCGCGACCAGGAAACCTGATATTGCTCAGGCACCCAACGTTATTCGCTTGGCTATGGCCCTGCGGCGTGGATCTTCGTCGGAAAGGGCAGCCTGCATGGCAGCCTTGAACACAGGGTCTTCTGTCGCGCGGGCGGCCTCGAGTATGGCATCTTTTACCTCCGGCCCCGAACGCTCGTAGGCACCGGCAATCTCGGCAGCACCCTGGGCAAGGCCCAATACTCCCGCGGCTCTTACGCAGGCTCCGACGACCACTGGATCTGGATCACATAGACCTTTTCTCAGGAAGATCCATACACTGCGCCTGCCAGAAAGACCAAGCAATCTTGCCGCTGCTGCACGCTCACGGGCTGCCCCTGGTCCGCTGAGTATGGAACCAAGGGTAAACACATCATTACCCTGAGGTTCACCCAGGGGCCTATCCACCAAGGATCGGGCAGCACCGGTTCTTTGTGCAGGCTGCTCATGGACTTTGCCCTCAGTTGAAATCCTGCCTGAGCTGCTGGTAGTGGAATCAACCAATATGGACAAGGCTTTGTACGCCCGTACAACCTTCGCAAAACGTCCAGCCGTGTTCGGGTCACGTGAGGAATCCGGATGAAGCTTCATGCTGAGATTTCTATATGCACGCTTGATTTCTTCTGACGGCGCGCCCGGCTCCAGGCCGAGAGCCACGTACATGGCACGATTACTCATAGCTGGCTGTCCAGGGCAAGTTGATCAATAAGCCCGGACCGTGCCGACAATTCTCCAAGCAAGCCCTCAAGGAGTATGGAAATATCCGCTGCTGCGGACTCATCACCTGTGCGGGCGGCTTCCGACGCAGAACCAAGCAGTTCATCAAGCTCCATCGAAAGAGAAGAATCCATCACTACACTGGCAGATTCACGTCTGGCTCTTTCGGCAAGGGATCGGACCCGGTCTATTGGGGGCATACTGTTGGTCGTGCCATCAAACAGGACCACCGACTGTTCGGCGCCGGTATCCAGATCCTTGGCCTTAACCATAAGCATATCCCCTTCATCGATTGAAAACTCAACCATAATCCGGGGATCACCCTTCGGAGCCTTGCGTATACCTGGCAGCAGGAATCTGCCGACCGAGACATTGGCAGACGCCAAGACGCCATCACCCTGCAGGACATGCATTTCAACCGATTTCTGGAAATCCTCTACCGTGGTAAATACTTTTCGTCCTGTGGCCGGCAAGGCCTCGTTCTTTTTTATGAGGGATACGAAACGGCCACCGTCAATTTCAAGGCCAAAGGTTCTGGAACAGACGTCGCTGAAAGACAAGCCCGTCAATCTTCCTTCAAGTCGTGCTGCCTCGACAGCCGCCCCGAGGGCAACGATTTCCTCTGGATTGACCCGTGTATCAGGAGCCCGGCCGATGACTTCCTTGAGCATTGCCGACACAATTGGAATCCGGCTGGAACCACCGGACAACACAAGGGCATCCACATCACTGCTTTCAACGCCAGCTACAGCCAGAACCCTTTTGACAAGCAAGAGACTTCTCTGCACAAAGGGAATGGCAAGCACTTCGAATTCCGACCTGCTGATCCTGAGGCTAGGATGCACTACTCCACCTGGCCCCTGCAGAAACGGGACAGAGATGGTGGTTTCAGTCCTGGTTGACAATTCTATCTTTGCCTTCTCACAAAGGTCTGTCAACATCCGTGAAAGATACGGATCTCCTGTATCTCTGATTCCGTACTGGGAAATGAACCTGGCCCTGGCTAGACTGTACAAGGCCTGGTCTAGATCCATGCCACCAAGCGCATCATCACCTTCACTTGCCAAAACCCTGCAGCTGCCACCTCTGGCTTTAAGCACTGTTGCATCAAAGGTACCGCCACCGAAATCGTAAACCAGAACCAGTCGTTCCGTCTCATCCCTGGATACTGCCCAAGCCCGTGCCAAGGCGGCTGCGGTTGGTTCGTTCAATATTCGGGCTGCTTTGAGCCCAGCCTTCCGGGCTGCTTCCCTTACAGCGCGACGCTGTGGATCACTGAATCTGGCTGGAACGGTAATGACCGCATCGCGTACTTCAAGACCCAGATATGCCTCAGCATCGCGCCTGACTTTATTCAGAATGGCAGCTGCGAGGCTTTCGCATCCCACCCTTTTGCCACGTAAAGACACATTCGAATCCTTGCCCAGCCGCCGCTTAATGCCAAACACAGCCGATGCAGGATCCGCCATGGACTGGCTTTTTGCCGATGCTCCGACGAGAGTCTCTCCTGATTCGCTCAAGGCCACGACTGAAGGAGTTGAATGTTCCCCCCTGTCATTTGGAAGCACCACAGGCATGTCGCCATCCATCCATGCTGCCAGAGTGTTGGTTGTACCAAAATCAATGCCGATTATACCGGGCATTTCAGCCTTCTCCCCGGCCTTCCATTGGATCTCCACCAGCGGCTATTGCCAAGTCTACTTCGGCTATGGTGGCTTTCAGTTTCGCAGCAATGATGTCACTTGAAAATCCCCGCTTGTGCAATCGTGCGACACGTTCTGAAAATGAATCATCAAAAACAAGAGGCTTTTCAGAAAAACGGATGAATGGAACAGATGGAGCTTGGGTTGGAAGCGCAGATACCGTTGGCCGGGTTGCCTGAACAGCTGGCCGGGTTGCCTGAACAGCTGGCTGGCTGGCCTGAACAGCTGGCTGGGTTGCCTGCACAACTTGCTGGCTGTCTGGTAGTGGTGGCAAGGCCCCTTGTCCTGACGATTGAGGTGATTCCGGCAATGGCTGAGGCGCTTGCACAGCTGTCCGGTATGCATGCGGGAGTTGACTGGTAGTTGGAGTCGAAGCACGGGCACTTTCATTGGACAGCATCACAATTCGCTTATCGGCCTCGGCAATACAAACCTTCAATTCATGCAGGCGATCTTCGATGACAGTAATATTGCGATCTGCACTTCCATCCAGTTCGACGATCATAGCTCCTATTTCCCGCCTGACCCTTGCTATTGATTCGCCATCATCAAGGGAACGCATCACCCTCAACCGTACCCACACAATGAGCAGGATGGAAACGAGGGTTTGAATTGCGAGGAGTACGACCAGATTGTTCATTGCTTCATCCAGAAATATCTATATGACCACCCAATGCGGGGTCTTTGATCGTTTCCTTGCCAGGCTTCTCCTCGCCGGACTCTTCCCGGTTCTGTTCGCCTCCCTGACGACCGGATGTGGCCTCAGCGTCGGTCTTGATAGCCTCGGCTTGAACCTCGTCGTCTTCAGCCCGCCTCACAGATTTGGCTGCTTCATCCTTCTGTTTCTGGACAACAGCCCCATGAATGGATTGATGGAGCACAGCACCTTCCTTGAGGGCAAGCTGCTCCTTGCCAACCTTGTCCATCTGGAGAAACAAAGCCTGAAGATCGATCGGCTTAATCGCCATCCGAGGATCCCCTCTTGAGCAACTCTTCGTCTATTTCTTCGTATTTGGTTGATTTGATGAGCATGTTGTCAAGATAGAAAGTAATAGCTTTGTGTTCGTTCTTGATCTCTTCCCGAACATCCCGGATAATGATCTTTGCTCCAGGATAAATCCTGCCGGATACGCTCACCTTGCCCCGCACTTTGAGGTTGTTCAGGTATGACTGGATGGAATCATACTCTGCTCTGAGCACGCTGTATTCCCCAACCAACTCTACCCGCTTATGGATCAATTCATCCAGCACCGCCTGCTTTTCTTCTGACAGCACCTTCTTCGTCTTCTTCAGATCATTGAAGGTGGAGATATTTTTCTCCAACTCTTCCTTCTGTTTCTCTATTGCAGTCATCTTGAGGCCAAGCTCATCCATCCGGGACTTGCTCTTTGGATCGCTGCCGACTTCCAGGATCGTCTCGGCACCACCGGTAGCGGTGCCAATGCTCTTGGCATTGATCTCCTCGCAGGCTCGATAACGCCCACCAATGATAGCCGCATGTTTGCCACCGGAACATATGATGCGCCTGTCGGCGGTAATATCGGAATTAATAATGCTCTGGGTAACAATCACATTGTTACCGGCAACCACCTGGGTATTCTCTATGAACTTTGCCCAGACATTCTTTCCCGCCGTCACCGTACCAGAGCCCTTTCCAGCAACACCCTGGTGGAAAATGACATCTCCTTCAGCGGCAACCTCTGCCCGACCTACATTGCCCTTGACCTCTATATTGCCTGTCGCCTTTACGGAGAACCCGTCTTCGATATTGCCATTGACAACGATGGTACCAAGGAAGAACTGGTTACCTGTCTTAAGATCAACATCACCATTGATGGTGTACACAGTTTCAACGTTTATTTTGCCGTTTATAAAGGTGGCTTCACCGTTTACATCGGCAATTATGGTAAGCCCGTCATCACTGGCATGTACATTCTTTCCAAGCGGTAGTGGATTGTCCTTGCCGTTCTTGGCCTGTAGCATCTTTCCAGTTACAGTTCGACCCGGGATACCCTGCTTGGCCGGAACCTTTCGTGCCAGTGCCTGTCCTTCTACTACATTCTGTACCAGATGAAGTTCCTTGTAATCTACCTTGCCGTTCTTTTCTTCTATGTGCAACTTTGACCGGTCGGTTTCAAACATGAACTGGACCTTTGCATCCTCACCGTTTTGGGGCTTCTGTCCAACGGCGACCAGTACTGGTTCCTTGTAGCGAGGTTTATCCTCAAGCTCCTGGACAGCCTCTTCTATCAGACCGAAGACCACCTTGTTGTTGCGCAGATAGGCAAGGATTATATCTCTTGACAGATCACAACCGCCGGCCTGGGGTGCAGTCATAACCACTCTTGCTTCCATTTCCTGGGCAACGATTTCAACGGTCATCAAAGCGTCTGCAGCAGGATTCGGTACGAAGGAACCTACGCGCAACCAATCGCCCGATGCGGATTTCACAACCTCTGCAACAAGGGATTCATCATAATCATGAACAGCCCTGGTATGTAGCCGTTCAACAGCCTGGCGTATGTTTATACGTTTTCCACGACCGATAGGTGCGGTTACCTTGAGCAGAGCACCATCGTTCGCCAGCCTGACCAAGGCTTCACCATCCTTGTCCCGTACAATGGATACCAGTTCTGTTGGAATATCAAGACCGGCATCAAAACCTTCCTCTACGATGGCTTCAACTTTTTTCTTCCCTGAGGATTCATAGACATTGATTTTCCAGATTTTACGGCCGACACCCATGAAGCCAGTGCCACCTTTTTCAAGCACTTCATATTCAAGGCTTGATACCGGGCAGTCCAGCTGTACGGAAGCGTTTTTAAGGGCATCCTCAAGGGTGTTGCCCTCAGCTTCGACGGAACGCTTGTCGCCGTCCTCATCCAGATATCGGCGCATCAATTCCCGAACGGCATCGAGGCCTATGCGCTCCGCCATATCAGGTTATTCCCCTGCGTACATTGGTAAGTTTGGCCCGGAGGCGTAGGATTGCCTTTGTATGTAGCTGGCTTATTCGGGATTCGGTGACCTCCAGAACCTTGCCGATTTCCTTCAGGGTAAGATCTTCGTAGTAGTACAGTACGAGAACCTTTTTTTCCTTGTCCGGCAATTCCTGAATGGACTGGACGATGACACGCTTGATTTCTTCCCGCTCAATGATGGCATCAGGATTCAGGCTGCTTGGGCTCTCGATGCTGTCTCCAATGGAAACCTTGTCGCTGTCATCCGCTGTATACCAAACATCACTCAGAGACAGTATTGATGTCCCGGAGACTTTGAGCATGGTCTTGGCAAATTCGCTGTCGGTCAGACCCATAGAGCCCGCTATCTCGGAATCAGTAGCAGGCCTGCCTAACTTGGCTTCCGTCTCTACTATGGCTTCTTCTATTTCTTTGGATTTCTGCCTTACCGATCTCGGGACCCAGTCAATGCTTCTCAATTCGTCAAAAATTGCTCCCCGGATACGGGTAACCGCATACGTTTTGAACTTGACATTCTTGTCGGGATCAAACTTGTCAATTGCGTCGATCAGGCCAAATACGCCAAAACCTACAAGGTCATCAAAATCAACGGAATGAGGCATCGTCGCCGCTACCTTGCCAGCTACGTACTTAACCAAAGGAGCGTATTGCTTGATGAAGGATTCTCGTATAAGTGGATCTTTTTTTTTCTTGTACGAAACCCAGAGTTCCTCTTCGCTGTGGTGCTCCAGCAGGGTATTATTCATATATCATGGCCCTTTCTGGTCTCTGCGCAATAAGGTCTGCACGGCTTTGGCGAGCGTAGCAGGATCAGCTCCATTGGTCCTTCCAGCACCTGAATTGGCTTCTGGTTTGAAACCGGCTGGTTCACCACCATCGCCCATGTCTAGAGCGATTGAAAAGGCATCGCTTAGTCCATCCAGATCGGGTAAAACATCGAGCTGGTCCAATGAGACAACCGGTCTTAGGCGCTTTGCATCAGCCTGACTGGACGCCGTTGCATCTTCCATCAAACCACCGCTGCTAATATCCCTCACCTCCTGCTCAAGATTTCCCGTTTCCTGACCACTTTTTATCTGACCGTAAACCTCGACATCAGGATCGGACTGGTCATCTGCAACGGTGGAAGCACGCACTGCAGCTGCAATATCACCCTGATCCAGATAATCAACGTTTTCCACTGGAGTAGCATCAACATCGGACTCTTCACCAGGAAGAACTATATCTACCACCCGGCCGGTTTGGGAGGTCTGCACCGCAGAACCCTCATCAAACAACTCCGGAAGGTAACGCCGGAAAAGCAGGATAACCAGGTATGTAAGAGCGGCAAACAGGACTCCAAAAACGACTGCCCTGAGTACCAGAGTACCCAGGGGAATACGTGAGAACCCGGCTACAATTATTGAAAGGGCGAGAGCGCCGAGTCCCACCCCGGCGGACACGCGAATACTCGAGTCCACCGTAACTGTCCCTCCCATACGCCGAAAGATTAAGGCATAAGCCCTTGTCTCGTCAAGCTTTGCCGAACAGCTTCCGTATCATGCGCGCCAGACCTGGTTCATCGGTAAAATCGTTCTTCTCGATCCTTCCCACAAGATGCTGGACTGATATTGCAGCCTTGGATTTCGGATCCTGCACCATGAATGGCCGTTGCTTCAGTACCGAGGATTGCACAATGGGATCCTCATATACGCAACCCAGATATTCAACCTTCAAGTTCAGGAACTGCCCCGAGATATTGATGATGCGTTCTGCCACCTTTCGACCCTCGGTGACATTCTTGACGCGATTAACTACAAGCTTGAGCCCGATATTGAGGTTTTCAACCTCAGTTGCAATGATCTTGATTATACCATAGGCATCGGTGATGGCGGTAGGTTCCGGCGTGGTTATTATTATTGCGTCATCTGCAGCTGCTATGAAGGATAGGACATTGCTGGATACACCTGCACTGGTATCGATTATTATGATATCCGCATTGCTGAGGGTATACAACTCCGTGATGAAACTCTGTCGTTCTTCCTCGCTCAAGTTGGCTATCTTGGAGAAACCAGATGCTCCGGCAATCATCTGGATGCCATATTGAGTATCCACCATGATTTCGCGCATGGTTTTCTGCTTGCGGATGACATGGTAAAGATTGAATTTCGGAATGATGTCGAGGAGTATATTGACGTTGGCGAGCCCAAGATCGGCATCCATGATGATGACCCGTTTACCCAGCCTGGCGTAGGCAATAGCCATGTTTACAGACATATTTGTCTTCCCTACGCCGCCCTTGCCACTGGCCACGGTAATCACCCTGGTCTTCTTGGCAACTGGAACAGCAACAGGTTTGGCTTTCATGAGTTCACGGAGCTTCTGTGCCTGGTCTTCCATATGATTACTCCAATAGTTTCCGCGCTACGATGGTTCCGGCTTTGCCGGAACGATATGACTCTTTCTATTTCGGGCTGAGTGAAACGGAGCCATACCTCTCTTCTAGTTTCGGTCGATTCAGTCTGAAACCTTCGAGATTCATTAAAAACCGCAATGGATGGGCGGTTTCTATGTCAACGGGTACCCGCTGACCATCGGTTATCCAGGCCACAGCCTTGCCTTTTTCTGCCAAGGCAGAAAGCACATTGCCAACGCGACCGGTTTCATCAAGTTTCGTAACCACCACGCCCCGGTAACGGAAAGGTTCGAACTGCCTGAACACATCATACATATCCTGGGTCTTGGTGGTGGCCGCAACGGCTAGATAGACTTCAGCTGCCGGTCCGCAGGCATCCAGTAACTGCTGCATCTCGGCAAGTCTGACGGCGTCCCTCGGGCTCTTACCTATGGTATCCACCAGAATCAGGTCGGTCTCCCTGTACATTGCTATGGTCTGCCTGAGATCCTGGGCTGTCTCCACGCTTGATACCGGAAGACCCATTATGCTTCCGTAGGTTTCTATCTGTTGCAAGGCGCCGATACGGTAATTGTCTATGGTTATCATACGCACCGATTGTACCGGAATCTGCTCTATTCCCAGCTTGTGCATGGCCGCCAGCTTGGCAATGGTCGTAGTCTTGCCTACCCCGGTAGGCCCAACCAGAACCACAATGCGCGGTTTTGACTCCCTTGGTAACGGAGGCAGGCTGATTCGGTCGCCGATCCATATGACTATGGCTTCCTCGACAGAATCATAGTCATCCAGTTCATCCAGACTGAACTCCGACCGTGCCCGGGCTATCAGTTCAGCCCGATATACGGGTGAAAAGTCGTTTTCTTCAAGCAATTGATCCAATCTGGCAAGGGTCGGGTGTTCGCTGTCATGGGCAGAAGGACGGGAGGCTCCATCAGCTACAAACTCTTTCAGGGAGCGTACTTCTGACAGGACTTCCTGCAGGGCTTTTTCCTGGTTCATGCGTTCAAGCAAGCGTCGCTTGTCGTCTTCGACATCGATCCGCTTCTTCTCGCTTTCCTTTATGGCATCATCTTTGAGGTAGAAGGTTATTTCAACGCCCTCGCGGGTGAAGAGGCCAAGAAATCCACCGGATCTGATCATGCGATGACTAAGCACCTGTGCTGCATCACCATAACGGGCCCGGACTTTCTCGAGCACCTCCCTGTGGCTGGACCCCTGTTCAACCAGATATTGCATGTCCTATCCTTCCAACCGAATTTCGCCTATGGCTTCTACCTGTACATCGGACGATATCTCGGGTACCGACATAACGACAAGATCTGGTATTTCACGTTCGGAACTGGACTTGACCAGCGCCCTTGCAGCCTCGGAACACAATATTAGCGGGAAATGTCCCTGCTTCTGGACAGCGGTAACCGCAGTGGTCAGAGCCTTGATCCACTGTCTCTGAATGGTTGGCTCCAGTGCAGATATGGCTCCTGCATGGGTATCTACCCTGCTGTCGATAATCTTCTGTTCCAACCCTGGTTCTATGGTCAGGGCACGGATGGTCTTGTCATGGTCGGCGTATTGCAGGCATATCTGACGGCCAAGAGCTTGCCTGGCTTTCTCTACAAGGAAACCAGGATCCTTGGTGACCCCAGAATAATCGGCCAGGGTCTCCAGTATGGCTACCAGATTTCTGATCGATACCTGTTCACGGAGCAAGCCCTG
>MIBM01000183.1:7278-15702 GCA_001830645.1 Spirochaetes bacterium RIFOXYC1_FULL_54_7 | reverse complement strand
TGAACGCCAATTCTGAAAGCAAGGACGGTAGTATGAAACGAAGGATGTATGGTTTGCTGGCTCTGGTCGCCTTGGTTCTGGCTACCGTCCTTGCTTTCAGAATTGGCGTTCAATTAATTCAAGTATCGATCATCCTCACATCTTTCTGACGGCCTGATCATCGATATTCTTCACACCTGTCATTTTCCAAATGCTACCTGTATATTAGCCGATGACCAGTGACTTCTCCAATTTCCATCATTTGATGCATCGGCCACAATGAACGTGGTACCCCAGACAGCCTGATCAAGGTACTTCCTCGGATTTTGCAGCCCGGCACGGAACTCGAGGGTTCCATCTCCTGTCTTGTGGGTTACTGTAACATTATCCAGCCGTGTGCCCTTTCTGGTTCTGTCATTGTACAGGACCGCATAGCTGGCAGGCCCATTTGTTTTATTGAATCCGGCTTCAAGCAGCAGCATGTCACCATTTTCCATTCTGATATTCAGCTGGTACGTTAGTTGCTGGTACATGTCGGATGCCAGCCTTGAGGTCGGGGTGCCATCCGAGAAATCAGCCCTGAAGTAGAGGTAACGGTCATCACGACACAAGGACCACTCGGTAACCGCTGTGCCAGGTTGGTTAGGGTACCTGTCGAAATTGCTGGCAGACTTCCATAGAGGAAGCTGCCCTCCCCAGTCGTCTGTCTTGCCGTCGACCTTGATTGCACCTCGTGGTACAGTCGTGATCATTTGCCCGGATCTTCTCATGCTTGTAGTGCCAGGTTGAGCCAGCCCCCCAGAACCGGAAGCCTGATCGTTCAATCGTGTGCCATTGCTCAATGGTACTATGCCTTGTGATCCTGGTACTGTTTCATCTGAGGCAACGGCCATCGGAGAATCTGATTTTTTTACAGTACGAACCGCCCGGACCTTTTTGCTGTATGGCTTGGGATAAGAACCCTGATAGCCGTTACTAAAGAGTTGGTCCCAAACGCCACCATATTGATCCTCCGAAGAGGACCAGTAGTAGTCAGGGGTAAAGCTCCCGATGGTTTCTTTCTGCTCGAACATCAGATTCAATTCATCCTTGGATGGCAGGAACCAATCGCTGTATCCTCCATGGTTGGCCTTCCGCATAGCCTCCGCTGCCGGATGTCCCGTTCCTGACATCGCTTTGTAGGTGTTGGTGTAGCCACTGCCGATGGTGGTATTTGTGCCTGGCGTCTCAGGATGATCAGTCTTCCACTGATATGTCCCGGGTTCATCGGCTGTCCAGGCTTCAAGATAGCGCCAACCATTTGAATACGTGCCCTTGTCATAGAAGACCACGCCTCCTGCGGGGCCTGTATCGCCGATGGTGTAGACCAGGTTTTTCCGTGGGGCAGATGATGAGGTCTGATGATAGAGGATGGGAAGACTGTATTGGAGACCAAAGGAAACTCCATGATACAAAGATGCTACAATACCTAAACGTTTGAAATTCAAGACAATGCTGGCTCCAAACCTGTCTACGGGTCCATAAGAACGAAGACTGGAGAATTCAAGAGGTGGATTGCCTTCAATTTCAAGTCGAGGGACATTGCCCTGCAGGTCCAGATCCGGCCAGGGAACAAACAGAACGTTTGCTGACAATCCAAGGGTGTTCCACAATCTGCCCCGGTGAAAACCCAGCAAGAGGATTGGCGTTGACATGTAGTAATCACTGTGGTAGGACCAATCTTCACCAACAAATTCTTCCCACCGTTCAATCCAGGCAAATCCGGCTCCGATACGGAGTCCGAAGGAGCGTTCGGCTGCACTATACAATGATAGATTGATCAATGGCCCCAAATGAGGTCGGCTTCCGCTTTCTTTGAGCGGTGATTCATCTGTGCCGATACCCAAGTAGTCGGTATATGAGGAGGCAAAAGATAAATCAAGCGAGACTTTTGGGATGGTCCGTATTGGCCCAGCTTCCTGTGCAGCAAGCTGAGGAGCAACCATTTCTTGCTCGGGAGCTTTGGAGGACAAGGATTGGCTGATCTGGTTCTGATCCAGCACCATACTGGTAAAAGGCCTGGGAAATCCATATTCATCAATGAAAGCTACTTCTATTTCGGACACAGCCAAGAGGTCAAGGTTTTTAGGAGTTTTACTGAGGGGCTGTTCCACGGTTTTACGGACTGCGGTTTCCAGTCCATCATCGGTTCCGATTAGTTGCAGTACATAGGCGGAGGCTCCAATAGCTTCTGCCCAGGACACCACCCCCGCGTTACCCTTCCTGTTTGACTTCAGTTCGACCGCAGTACTTGGTTGGACAACCGATTCAAGACCGAGGTAGAGGATGACCAAGCCTTCGGAGCTCTCCGGCCTGACTGTTACCAGGGCTGAGTCACCGGGGTAGGCCAGAGGCTGGAACACGGTGGCCTCAGCGCCGTCCAGTACAAAGGGCGTCCGCCTGACAACACCAGCCGGGTCCCGCAGAGGCATGCCATTGGGCAGGCTCATGACCAGGGTGCGCTGGCTGGATAGGAATGCCTTGCGCCCAAGGCTATCAGCAGCCGAGAGCAGGTTGTCTCCCACCTGGGAGGTTGACTGGCGGCGTTCCCGGGACTTCCTGAATATTTCATCACTTATCATCTTGATACCCAGGGGTACACCGACTGCACCTAGACCGATACCAGCCCATTGGCCGATAACCGCAGCATTGTGGAACAAGGATGCGGTCTCCAGCTCTTTGCGGAGATCCTCGATCTCATCCTGGTCACGGGCATCGAGATATTCCTGGTTGATGCTTTCGGCATCGGCTTGCAGCTGGCTGGCCAGGTCGCTACTGAGGGCATAGGCAGAGAAGACACCTCCAGCCAAGCCAAGGAGTGTCGTAGTGCCCCCAAGGGTCAGGCGGCCAGGTCTGCTTGCAGTGGTCTCAATTCGCCGTAGGGAGGCCTCCAGATAGCGGAAGTCGTCGCTGTACTGCTCGTTGGCCAGCAGGGGGAAGGTTTTCTGGCTGGCTTCGGAAGCTGCCCTGAAGGCCTGGATGGATCCGGCGTCCTGATTCAGGAAGGCGGCCGTTGCACCTATGAGGCAGAGCTGCCGGAAGGCAACAACGTTGTCCCTATCACCCGCTTCTGCAGAATGAGGCAGCAGGGCAAGAACGTCGAAACGGCCGGGCTTGCCTGCTGCGGCATCAGCTGCCAGGGTGGCAACAGCGCGGCGCTCGGCCAGCACTGCCAGCTCCACCTGCATCCTGCCCAAGGCAACCAGTTCCGGTGCATAGTCGATACCGGAAGCAGATGCGGCATACAGTCTTGCCAGTCCGTCCAGGGCAGTAGCTACCGCCTGGGCCTGGTCCGGTTGGTGCCAACTACGGCGTGCGGTTGCCAGGATGTTATTGATATGGGAAGTTTCCTCGGCTGTGAACCGGGGCAGCTCAAAGGCAAAGTCAGTCCAGTCGTCCTCGATTACCATGATGGCCGCCGCCGCAATGGTACGCTGGCCCAGGAGGCGCTGCTGGCGGATCTCCACCCTGCGTTCCCCATTAAGTACCCGCTGGACTTCCGCAAGATCGTCGCCGGCAAACACTCCATCGATATAGACCGAATAATGGCCGACCTCTCCATGAGGTTTCAGCTCGATGGTCCCAAAACCGATATGGGCCCCCGAGAAGGCTTCCATCAAAGAGGCGACTATTTCGTCCGCAATGTTGAAGATGTCCAGCACCGAACGGGCGGTGCGACTCTCGGTGAGCACGATGCGCTCTTCCTCCCGGCTCCAGACTGACATCTCCAGGGCAAAGAGCCCGGCATCATCCAGATATGCCCGGCCGAAGACCAGATCGTCCATGCGCCGCTGTGTAGCCAGGGCGTATGGATCGGGTGCCTGCGCCAGGTCCTCCTCGGTCCAGCGCTCGGTCTCGTAAAGGCCCAGGGAGGCAAGGGTCTGGTAGGCTGTGTCCCCGGCCACCTTGCCCACCAGGGCGTAGGAGAGATCGACACCTTCCATGGATACCGGGAGTACGGCTACCCGGGGTTGGAGGGTTGGGGATTGGGCGGGGAGCGTGAAGGCAGATAAACAGCAAGCCGCAAGAAACAGGAGGGTTTTTTGTAATGGTTTGTTCATCGGTCCTCCTGGATGGGCAGAGCATGACACTGTGAAAACTCAGGGTCGGACAACCCGAAATCCTATACTGTCGTTCTGGTAGTACTGGTCAGCTCGATCTCTAGCGGCAACAGCGCAGATGGATGAATCGTAGTCCCAATTACCACCGCGACCGGCTCGACCAGCACCCGCATTCGACTCAGTACCCCGGTAGTCCATGAGCGATCCTGCTGGATGTACATCGTACCAGTCCCAGTTCCATTCCCAGATATTGCCGCTAATATCATACAAACCAAGCTCATTTGCCAGCTTGCTGCCGACCGGGTGGGTAGTGCCTCCGCTGTTGGCATCATACCAAGCATAATCACTGATGTTGTTGCTACCGTTACTGCCGGCAAATAGTTTGGTATAACCAATAGTGTTTATTGCCCCGGGGTTGATGATATCCGCCCCTATTGCCGCCCACATCCATTCCATCTCTGAGGGTAATCGATAGCCGTTAGCCCCCCAATCGGCCACGGCGGCATCCCATGAAGCATCATTAGAAGTTGGAATCTCGGAAAAAGAAAGAGTATTGAAGTTTATCCCCACGACTGTGTATACCGGCGTCAAACTCTCGGCCAGGCTCAGTTTGTTGCAGAAAGCCAGGGCATGATACCAGTTGACCATTTGTACAGGATCATCGGTACCGGTGGAATATATAGTTGAACTGGGATCTGTGCCCATTACTGCCAGAAACTGTGCCCGGGAAATTTCGTATTGGCTCATTCGGAAAGGTTGGCTTATGGTGCTCAGGTTTCCAAGATCGCCATCTCTCTGGAAGGTACCAGCAGGGACATATTTAAGGGTACCGATATTGGAAGAGGTATAATCATCGCCCCAGATGATCCATCTGGCATAGAGTATAAGAGACGCACTGATGGTAACGGTACTGCTCGGGGTATAGTTGGTACCACTGCCATCGGGCTGAGTGTTCCAGCCGGCAAAGAGGTAACCAGATCGGGCAAGATTGCCTGAATTGGTGCTTATTGTAACAGTTTCTCCCGATTCATATAAATAAGTATCACTGGGGATTGTACCCGAATCAGCAGTATTGGAGTGATAGTATATAAAACATAAAGGTGAAGATGACGTGCGGAAAGCCCTGACAACCCGAACTTGATTGTACCAATCCTTATAATGATTGTTCTGGGTGCCATCGATGAAGAACTGTTCCCAAGCACCATCATTGGTACCACCTTCCGAAGAAGACCAGTAGGCATCTGAAGATAAAGAACCAATGGATCCTCTTTGCTCATACATAAGATTCAGTTCGTCTTTGGATGGCAGGAACCAGTCAGTGAATCCGTTATAACTGGCATTCTTTACTGCCTCGGCAGCCGGATATTCCGTCCCTGACATTGCCCCATAGGTATTGGCATAACCACTGCCAATGGCTGTAGTGGTACCCGGTGTCGGTGACTGGCTAGTCTTCCACTGATAAGTCCCGGTTTCATCCGCTGTCCATGCTTCCAGATAACGCCACCCATCCACTACATGATTCAGGTTCTCGTAGAAGACAATACCCCCTGCAGGGCCCATGTCACCGATGGCATAGTTGGATGGAAGGGGTGGCCACTGTATGGTACATCCAGATAGTGCTGCGGATAGTGTCGCCCGGTCTGACAGAGGGATGCCCGAATTGCCGGAGTCCCGGAAATCGATTTCTATTGCATTTGTCAGGGAAACCAGCGATGAAACCCCTGATACTATTGAATTGCCTGCCAATCCAATTATTTCCAGTTTATGCAAACCCGCCAGTGCTTGCACATCAGTAATGGAGTTCACTTCAAGGTGAAGTATCTGTAACTCTGTCAATCCAGCCAGTGCAGAGATGTCATCAATCTGGTTGCCGGCAAGATGAAGGTTTTGCATTTTAACCAATCCTGCAAGGGGTCCAAGGTTTGATACGCCATTGCTCGAAATATATAATTGGAATAGCTCTGTCAAGCCGGCCAAAGGTGCAAGATCGCTTATCAGGTTGTTGTCGAGCACCAATTGTTGAAGTCCGACAAGACTGGAGAGTGGACCTGCGTTAATGATATCATTATCACTCAGATGGAGGTATTGCAGATTTACCAAGCTTGACACTTGCGAAATGGTGCTGATCTGATTGTTGCTGAGTACAAGCCATTGTAGGTCTACCAGTTTCTCAATACCTGACAAGTCACTGATATTCCGCCCAGTTCCATCAAAAGTTGTAGCCTCGTCAATCCATGTCCAGCCAGTATCCGCCACCGCCTGCCTCAGATTCAGGTCGGTAAACCAGTCCGGATCTATGGCAACCCTGGCCATGGCCGATACTTCGTTTGACCAGGCAGATGATCCGAAACTGTTGACTGCCTTGATGCGGTAATGCCGCAGGGCTCCGGATGCCGGGGCAGGAGCGTCGAAACTGCTGGTATTGGGTGGGATCTGGTCGGGCAACTCCGTCCAGATCGTGGTACCTTCATCCTGCCACTCGATGATAAAGTATTCTTCTGTTGATGAAGTATCGGACCAGGTCAAGCGGACAAGGGTATCGGACAGTGCCTCTGCTTGTAGATCGATGGGAGCGCTGGGTGCTCTCTTGATATGCTCCGGCAGTATCGCCATGGTACCAATTGTCATGACGCCATTCAGTACGATAACGCTTTCCATAGGAGCGCACAGGAAATCCGTATCGTCATACAAGCCGACACGCAGCATATGGCTGCCGGTGGTTATGCTGTATTGAATTACCTCTGCGGAAGTGGCGGACAACAAATTTACCGACAGGCTTTGGGCGTTGGCCCCTGTCGGAATCTCGGCCAGGGTCACCTCGAAATTGGGGGAGACAACGGTGGCGGGCCAGGTAATGAAAATTTCGAAACCGCCGGTTCCGTCAGCGGCATGCAGTACCAAGGTTATCGAGTTGGTTTCTCCTGCCAGGATCTCGGTGGTGATCTGGCCGTAGGCGATGACGGCGCCTGATGAATTCTGTCCCGTTGCTTCGATGGTCCAGATACCCGCCAAAAGGTCCGGGATCTGGTGGTTGCCTGAACTCAGGCTTGACCGGGTAAAAACCGATCCGGCAGGGCCACTGCCTGAAAGGTTGAAGCTGATGGGTGTCCTGTCTTCGATCGAGGGCAGCAGGGTCCTGCCGGGCCCCGGTGACGGCTGGATTGATAATACCAGTACGCCTTTGCCCATTTCATCAACCTGTGTGAAAGTCCGCTGGAAGGGACCCAAGCAGGATGACAGCAGGAGGGTTGCCAGGATCAAGGTCGCTACCACTGGGTTATGCTTCATTCTCAGTCCCCCGCCAATACATCGAAGTAGACAGTTTCTGAATACCAGGTTCCTTCGATCCTGAAAAACAGAACCAGGAAGTGCGAGCCAGAGTTCAGGCCTGAACCTACCGTTACTGTGTTGGTAATGGCGTCCGGAATCGATGAGCCATCCAGCCACCACTGGAAGGCAGCATCCGGTGTGGCTGGTGTGGCAGCAATGACTGTCATAGAAGTACCAAAGGCCAGTGCCGGTGTAGTACCAGCAAAGTTGACTGTCTGGTTACCCGGCATGATAGCTGTGATGGTGACCGATAAATCCCCTTGTCCGCCTGGGATTCCGGATGGTTTGACCTCCACCTGAATATTGTCGTAATAAGCCCCGGAACTGGGGCCGCTGCCATGGCCAAACAGCCCAAGCTCAACCAGGTTGTCATTCCAGCTTGTTATGTTGTCGTACATACCATAGGCGCCCAGTACTCCATCGATATGGAACTCATAGCTGTTCCCTGCACGAACGAACGCGAAATGGTGGACACCCGTGGCGTCCGAATAAGGTTCCTGGGCGATGATATCGCTGGTCAATGGGTTTCCTGAGGTATCGTACCGGTAGGCATAGATGGTCAGACCGCCGTTGTATGAGTTGGCGTAGGCCTGGAACGCTTCTTTCCCGGAATCATCGTACAGGGTGATCCAGGGTCTGCCCAGGCTGTCCCCGAAGCGCTGGAAATCCCAGCTGATCCTGAAATCCTGGCTTCCTACAGGTACCGCGGTCGTTGCCCAGCCGTAGTCGGAACCCCGGGGGATGCTCAGCATCATGTTGTCACTCACATTCTGGACACTGATGTAGTATGAATCAAGGCTCTCGCTCTGCCAGGCTACAGTATTGGTATAGTCACCATCCTCGAAATCATCGAAAAGAATCGAAGCCCACTCCCCTTCTGGTTGGAATTGTGCATACAACACCAGGTGGCTGTTTGGCATGGTATAGCTGGTGCCGGGAGCATAACTCGTACCACTGCCGTCAGGCTGGGTGTTCCACCCGGCAAAGGTATACCCCGCCAGCTCAAGGCTACCTG
>MIBM01000183.1:5361-7267 GCA_001830645.1 Spirochaetes bacterium RIFOXYC1_FULL_54_7 | reverse complement strand
GGAGGATTGCCGGAGGTTGCATTATTGGCTTCATATATCAGCTCGTA
The DNA here is from genome assembly GCA_001830645.1 of Spirochaetes bacterium RIFOXYC1_FULL_54_7. Lineage (GTDB taxonomy): Bacteria > Spirochaetota > Spirochaetia > Treponematales > UBA12059 > MIBM01. Next base: position 7,220 of record MIBM01000183.1, on the reverse strand, counting down.
TTGATATTGTGATTCGCTTCCCCCGAAGGCCCGTACTGCACGGATCCGTACACTGTTTTCCTTGATAAAGTACATCTGGACATCAGTGTCAAAGTGTTGACTCCAAGTGCCAAGGCTATCGATCTCAGAGGAAGAGGAGTAGTAAGTAGATGCAAAATCTCCATACGATTGTTGATGCAGGTTCTGGTATAACAAGTACAACTCGTCTTTTGATGGTAAAAACCAGTCGTCATAACCTCCTAACACCAAATTGCTGCATAGCTTAGCGGCATAATCACTCCTACCTTGATAGGGCTCATTATCCCCATAGATTGCTACAATGGCTGCCGTATTGAAGGCACCGGTTCCAATAGCTGTTCCTTGAGCGGCCGCTCCTACCAAGATTCCATCGCCACCCCAGTTAAAGAACACATTGCCAGCAATATTAATATCTTCATGCGCCGCCTCCAGCCATCTCCACCCGTCTTCGCTATAATTCGAGTTCTCGTAGAATACTAGACCCCCAGCTTGCCCAATCTTCCCGATCACACCACCATCATCAGTCCACTGTGCATACAAGGTCAGATTCGATGCCGGCATGATCAAAGTATCCATAGGCTGATAGTTGCTACCGCTGCCATCCGGTTGGGTGTTCCAACCGGTGAAGCGTTGGGTAATGTCATCCATTATGGCCGGGCCACGCAGATTGCCCTGAACAGGAACCGGCAGGCTGGTACTAGCTACGCTGGCTGTCTGCATGGGGACAGTCCCTGCGCTAGCCCCATTGGCATCATAGTAAAGAGAGTATTCCTGAGACAGGTCGCCATCCCAAAAAACCCGGACAACCCGGACCCGTACGTAGTCGCCGTCCTTAAGGCTGCCGCCCTGGGAGCCATAGTCGAAGTACTGGAACCAGGCGTAAATATTATTGACCTCCGAAGAGGACCAGTAGCCGTCGAACGCGAAACCTCCAATTACTCCTCTTTGTCCATACATCAGGTTTAGCTCATCTTTTGAGGGCAAGAACCAGTCGGCATAACCACCATAGCTTGCAATCCGTGCTATCTCAGTAGCTGGGTGCTCTGTTCCGACCATGGCTGTGTAGGTGTTGATGTAGCCACTGCCAACTATTGTGGAAGTGCCTGGCGTGGCAGTATTAGTGGTCTTCCATTGGTAGTATGGTCCGGGTTCATCAGCCGTCCAGGCTTCCAGCCAGCGCCAGCCATCAACCGCGTAGTTGGGGTTTTCGTAGAAGACGATGCCTCCCGCTGGTCCGAAATCTCCAATGGAATAGCTGACCGTTCCCCCCGCCTCCGCCTCCACAGTTATCTCCACCCGGTTGCTTGCCAAGGCCCCATCCCAGGCTTCCACTCCCACGATATACGTCTGCTCCGTTGCCGATCCAGGTACAGCAAAGTCAAAATCCGCACTACGACAGCTCTGTAACACGCCATCAACATACCACCGGTATACCACTGCATCCCCATCTGGATCGGTACCACTGGTGCTGATGGTCACAGTCTGCCCCTCTGTTGCCGCCAGCGGATCGGAGGTAACCATGCTCACCGTCGGGGCCTGATTGCCGATCGGGACAGTCTTGACCAGCCGCAAGGGAGTGGACCAGGGACTCCAGGTCTGGCCCTGCCGTTCTACCTTGATAGCCAGGTGGCAGTAGACAGGGCCGTTGAAGGGGACGCTGCTTACGGTGTAGCGGTCCACATCGGTCAGCTCGACATCCAGCACCACCGAGCCAGGCCGGAAGTCCTGATCGGAGGCTACCTGCAGGCGGTAGGTATCTGCGACTGTTCCGGCTTTCTTCCAGACCAGGGTAAATCCGGTGGTAAACTGGTGTCCTGCTGCGGGAGCCAGAATTGTGGGTG
>MIBM01000183.1:694-5317 GCA_001830645.1 Spirochaetes bacterium RIFOXYC1_FULL_54_7 | reverse complement strand
TCGAATTCAGGCAGATACAGGGAACAGGCGGTGAGGATGAATAAAAATGGCACCAGCAGAAGCCCGGCAGTGCTGATTGGCACGTGCCCGGCCGGAAGCCGGGATTCAATCAATTTTTTAGACATGAACCTGCCGTTTTTTTGTGATGGACCCGAGCTACTGCTTAAGTCGATGCACCAGTCGGGACAGTATAAAACGATACTATCAATTCGGTCAAAATATTTTTACTATATTCTTGTGATGTAGTTGTTAAAAACAAATTCAGCTTGCCTTTTGACCAGCTGATATCCGGTACTGCAAGACAGATCAGCGCTGCCCGCATTTGAAAACCGACCGGGATTATCAACCAGAAGGCCCGTACCGCCTAACCGGTCTCACCTAACTGGCCCCACCCAGCCTCTCCAACGCCTCCTCATAGAACCCCTCCACCGCCCAAGTCATTAGGTCGATCTTGACCACCAGGACATTCATCTCCCGGCGGTAGCGTTGTTGCCTGAAATCCTTGAGGAACCGATAGGCCTCTTCTATACCCTGCCCGCCCTTGCTGTATGAAGGATCCTGGTTCCTGGCGCTCTTGAATAGTTCGAGGGCCTGGGTATATTTGCCTTCATACATGAATGACAGGCCGGTGTAGTACGCTTTGGCTGCCTCCTGCTTGACCGGTTCCGGCAGGACGGGTGGCAGGGTAATGCCCAGCCCTAAGGCCAGCTTCTCAGACAGCTCCCGCTGGGCAAGGAGGGCGTCCGAGGTCTTACGGGTTGTGGATGCGGTGGCCAGCACCTGGCCCGTCTCGGCCCGCACTGCCTTCAGGTCCACGCGCAGGCTTGTACCGGAGACGATGTAACTGCCATATACCAGGATCTCGGCATTGAGCAGCTTGCCTACAGACAGGGCCTTTCCGGGATCGATCAGACCCGAGAGACCCAGTTCCAGTTCCTGAAGGACGGTGTCCAGCTGTTCCCTCTCCACAAGAGTAACACCTTTGCCGCTGGCCAGGTCTGTGGAGATCATATCTGCCAGGCCCTTGGACAGCCAGGCAAACTCGGTCACTCTGGCAGTGTTGTCAAGATAGAGGACGGAGATTGTGCGTCCCCCGGCTGGAGCCTGTGCATGGATGATCGGACCCATAACGAGCAGGCTTGCAGACAGCCAGGCAAACAACCCGATACGGGATAGGATTGCTGTACGGTTACTCCTCGCGACTCCCATTGTCCTGTACCTCCAAAGGCGGATGTGCCAAGTTCACACCATAGTGTGAAGCTCAAGGCGGCGCTATCTGTATAGGACATCAATCAATATAATGACAAGCTCACGAGTCGCCAGCCATATTTAAGGATAGTCCGGATTAATCACTCTAGCATTCTGCGGTGCATATCCTCGTATTGTAGAGCAGGTTGATCGAAAACCTTCAGGTTAGCACCCAGGGAGCCTGCGTTCCCTGATTTTCTGTGGCGTTATCGTGAAGAACCTCCCGAATACATCTCTAGTCGAGAGGACCGTCTGGATTGCCTGTACGACAGCATCAAGCTCGGACCAGGAATATCGCAGATAGATAACTCCAATGGTCTGAATACCGTGAGCGAAAACAAGCTCACCAAAATCCGAATCCTCCGTAATGAGGATGGCCGGAATGGACGTCGCTTTTTGCAATACTTCCCTATCCGATGATCCCCCCATGGTTTCCCTGACCGAGATCACCTTGATACCAGATTCCCGAAGTCTGTCAACGATCCCGGCGTGAATATTCTCATCGGCGAGTAGCACCGGCCTATCCAACCAGCAACTCCTCATGGGCAATGACAGCTGCGGAATAAGACAAAGCTGCTAGAATGTCTTCCTCGGTCAGATTCGGCCATGCAATAAGGATTTCCGGTATTGAAATGCCCTCCGCCAGTCGGGATAGTATGATTTCCACGGAGATGCGGGTCCCCTTTACCACCGGTTTCCCATTTAGTATGGATGGATCAGCATGGATTCTGTTGCCGTATTCGCGCATAGGCACTCCTTGATCTCAGTATACTTCTCCTACAGCAAGCCAGACAAGGTACGAGGACTTCTATGCCACCGTAGTGCAAGTCTACTTCGCCAGCCTGGAACCTACGGTCATACCCAACGATATGATTGATTTTCCACCTTGTCTACTCAACCCATTATACTACGTGCTTAAGCAGTTCGCCTGAAATGCGAAGGATTTAGACCTGGCAGTGGATAAAACTATAATCACACAAGATCCGCAAGCCGTCCAGCCATATACAAAGGCAGGGAGACCAGTTCGCACGAAACTCCTTCTATGACCAGATGCTGGGTCGAGGGGATATTCAGGTCGAAGCGGACTGCGCGGGACACCTTTTTATGGGATATGAATTGATGAAGGGACTTGAGCGTTCCGCTTTTACCGGCTTTGACTTCCACCGGGACCAGGGTTCCGTGCTCTGCAACGACATAGTCGACTTCAGCAGCGTACCTTCATTGATCAAGGTTCTTTCATCCATTGTCTGCAATTGAGACGCAACGAGCCCCAGTTGCAGACAGACTAAACCCGTATCAAGAAATAGCAGCTTGAAAATTGAATCATCACGACCTGCTGCCAAGGGTAGCCCGGAACAGTCGCTGTGGTATACCTCACTGCGTCTGCCGGGCATATTTAGCAAAATCATCTATATAGGTATCCATGATGCCGCGCTGGATATCCTGAACATCCCCAAACAGGCCCGTATCGATCCAGACCTGAACAGCTTTCAGAATGGCTTGTATCTCGTCAAGGAAGAGCAGAGACTTGTTGGGCTCCCGGATTTCACCGGTCAAGCCCTGCAATTCCCCCGGCAGCGATTTGCGGAATCCCTCTTGTAAAATGATATCACCTGTAGTATCATATCAATATAATCGATCGCGGGATACTCGGTAATCCAGCCCATGTCCGCTTCGGGGATCTTGTGACGCTGTGTACCGAGTACTTTGGTGAGCCCCGGATTGCCGGTAGTCACCATATTTTCCGCATGCCTTGGCCCGGAGATCCCCGCATCAACCTGCAACGGGATGGCTCCATGGTAAAAACCCTATCAGGTCCGACAAGTTACCAAGGCAATCGACCGTTGGGAGGCAGAATTTGGAAAACCTTGATCGGTACACCTACCGGGAAGAATGGTCCGAAGAGGACGGTGTGTATATAGCCCGCTGTCTCGAGTTTCCATCCCTTTCGGCTCACGGGACCAGCCCCGAGGCTGCCCTGGCCGAACTGCGGGGTATCGTGGCTATCATTGTGGCGGATCTAAGCGCCAACGGCGAGGCCATCCCCGAACCTCTCGGATTACGGCAGTATTCCGGCCGGCTCGTCCTCCGCCTGCCCAAGGCACTTCATCGCGAGGCCGCCATCCGGGCCGCCGAAGAAGGGGTTTCCCTCAATCAGTACCTCTTGGCCCGGCTGGCCTGAACCGGTAGGAGGAATCTCCAAAAGGCCGATAGAAAGTCGGGGCGAGCCGCGTCAAACCATTGCAGCAAGCTAGCTGGCTCTGCCACAATGGTCATGCTCACTGGCTTATGCGGTCAATCCACCACAGTCCGCCACAGATACCTCAGCCCCAGACTTGCCTCGAATCCCGAAAGCCCCCCGGCTGGTATGCCCATGGTCTCCTTGTTGCCTACAAAGCAGTAAGTCGCCAGGCCCCAGACGCGCAGGTGACGGCTCAGGTTCAGTTCCGCGCCTGCCGAAGCCGAGGCATGGAACCAGCGATCGGTGACGGCTTGGTCGAAACCCTCTTCGCCATCGGTATCCTCCATCTGGATTCCTCCTGATGTTTTGCGCGTTGAATGATGCCGAAGCACTGAGAGGCTGCACATACGCAGGAGGTATCAAAACAGGCCGGCACGGCTACGACTTAGCTCGTAAAACCGGTGCCGGTTGTGTAGAGGCTGCGGAAGAGCTTAGGTAAATAGAAGAATCAGCCTAGAAAAGCTTGCGGATAAGGCCCCGGACCCCTCTACGGACGCCGCGCGCAAGGTCATCGGTGACGCCTTGTTTCACGGAGTCCAAAAGCTGATCCTTCAGGCTCCTGGGACCACGAGGCTGTCCAGCGTCGGCATCACGGGCTGAAGCTGCAGCGGGTGCACCCTGATCTGCCACCGGCTTGAACCCAGCCCTAGCCTGCCAGTCTGTGCCACCGTCTCTGGCCTCGATCAGGATGGCAAAGGCGTCATCCAGGCTGATATTGTCAGCCTCGAGTTCCTTGCCTGCTCCATCGGTATGGAACATGTATACGCCGGAGCCTCCAGGAGTGACACCCAGATTGCCCGCGTCGCAACTGAAGTTGAAGTGATCCAGCCCATGTCCGAGCCGGCGCAACATGGCTTTTAGCTGATCATCTCCAGGATCCGGGATGATGTCGCCTTCCGAAGGTTCAAGAGTAGCCTTCTGCGTAGACATTGCTGCCTCCTTGTACGGTAACTGTCCAAGGTGAGTCTGACCAGAACAAGTCTGACCAGCCGAAGTGTCTTTGTGGGAAGGATAAACCCTGGGGGAGAATGGCGCAAGTTGTATCTATAAAACATCAAAGCTTCTGGTCATCCGGTCGGGCAGCCTCTACCCGGCCGGGACGATTGTGGCTGGTATGCCGGACTTCTGTCCCC
>MIBM01000183.1:0-645 GCA_001830645.1 Spirochaetes bacterium RIFOXYC1_FULL_54_7 | reverse complement strand
AAGCCCCGCTATGTTCGAACTCCCGGTCAAAACCATCACACCACGCAGTACAGTCTCGATGTACCTAATGTAGGCCACCACCGCCTCCGAGCCGCCGCTGTGGGCTGCCCGCGCAAGGGGCAGTGCCAGACCACAGCTGGCCGCACCCAGGGCCAGGGCCTTGGCTACATCCATGCCGCTGCGTATGCCACCGGATGCAAGTATCTTGCCGCTGGCCACGGGGGAGGCTGCCAGCAGCTGTGCTGTGGGATGGCCCCAGTTGTCGAACTCCCGGGCTACTGCCAGGGCGGCCTCGTTGTCCCGGTAGGCTTCCACACTGATCCAGCTGGTGCCCCCCGCACCGGCTATATCCACATAGGCCGCGCCGGCATCCAGTAAGAAGCTGCTTTCATCGGGGGCTATGCCGAAGCCTGTCTCCTTGACGATCACCGGGTAGGGTGCCCGGGCTATGAAGCGGGCTATACCGTCCCGGACGCCCCGGAAATCCCTGTCTCCATCGGGCTGGAAGAGTTCCTGCCCGGGGTTCAGGTGGATCACCAGGGCATCGGCATCCAGGCGCCTCATTATGTCGTCCAGGCGGGATGGATCGAGGTCACGGACCTGCACCGCGCCGATATTGGCCAGCAGGGGCACACTGGGAGCCTG
>MIBM01000182.1:1612-10028 GCA_001830645.1 Spirochaetes bacterium RIFOXYC1_FULL_54_7 | reverse complement strand
TCTTTATGGACGCATCCAGTACGGTGATACTCGAATTCTTTACAACATAGCCATAGGAGGAGAGCTTCTCTGTCTTCACGACAAGCTCCGGTTCCGTGTGACTCGAGAGGAATACTATGGGCAGGTCCCGATCCTGAAGTATGAGACTGGCGGTTTCTGTCCCGTCCAGGCCGTTGCCCATATTTATATCCATCAAAATCAGATCGAAATCAGATCGAAATCAGTGCAGCCATCCAGCATCTTCAGTGCCTTTTCCCCACAACTGGCGATTACTACAGCATAACCATATCGCTCAAGGGAACGTTTGTTGCTCAGGGCGATCAAGGCTTCATCTTCGGCGAGCAGGAGCCTTTTCTTCTTCACCTCACTCATGGGATGATCTCCTGGCTGCAGGACGCATGGTCAAATGTTTTGGGTCGGATGTAAATCATAGATGAATTATCAGCTAAGTCAATGTATGCCATAAATCAATAATTATCTCACATTCAGCTTGGTACTGAGACTTCCCCCTGAATTCTGAAATAAATATTCTTGACATCTTTCTTTAAGTGAGACTAAACTGATTTTGTTGAAATAAAATTTCAACTGGTCGGCTTATTGCCCTCACCAAGATTCAAGGAGGTATTCATGTCGATAAAGAAAATCCTGCTTATCGGAATCGGTTTGTTGGTTGCGGCTACAGTCTTTGCTGCCGGAGGCAAGGATCAGTCTGGTGCATCCACTGCGGAGACTTCCGCACAGATGAAGCAGGCCGTGGTCAACTTCTGGACCTGGCGGCCTGAGGATGTCGAGGGCTATGACAAATTGATAGCAATCTTCGAAAGCCAGAATCCAGGTATCAAGATTGTGCAGACCGCCCATAAAAACACCGAATACAATACCATTCTTTCAGCGGCGCTGAGTGGTGGTTCCGGGCCGGATGTCTTCCAGAGTCGAGCCTATGGAGGACTGGAAACTTTCGCCCAATCCGGATATATGGAGCCTCTTGAGACTTGGGTACCAGAGTTGAAGGATTTCTCGCCGGCATCCCGTCGTGGTGCATCGTCCATCAAGGATGGTAAGATATACGGTGTCCCTTTTGCCAGCCAGACCTTGTTTGTCTATTTCAACCAAGCAATGTATACAAAACTTGGTCTTAAAGTACCCCAGACCTGGGATCAGTTCCTGGCCAACCTTCAGGCCATGAAGGCTGCGGGTATCCAGCCTCTGGCAAATGGTGGCAAGGACGGGTGGACCCTGGAGGTGCTTCTTGGCGCCATCGCTCCCAATTTCTACGGTGCCAATGATTTCTTTGATGCGGTTGTCAAAGGGCAGACCAACTTCAAGGATCCCCGCTTTGTTGAATCCATCCGGAAACTGGGTGAGTTGAAACCCTTCATGCCCGATCTTTTCATGGGTACCAGCTACACCGATATGCAGTCATCCTTCATCAATGAGCAAGCAGGGCATTTCATTGGTGGTTCCTTCGAGGCGGGATACTTCTCGAAACAGAACCCTGATCTCAAGTTTGACTTCTTCCCGGGGCCTGCCGCAAAAGCAGGTGCTCCGAACTATGTCAGTACCTATGCCGATGGAAACTTCAGCATGAACCCGACCTCTGCCAACAAGGAAGAGGTTGCCAAGTTCCTGCGTTTCCTGGCTGGCAAGACCACGGGTGACTTGTTTATCAACGAGTTCAAGCAAGTATCATCGGTACCCGGAGTTGATACCTCCAGGAGTCCGTTCATCGCTAAAGTCCTTCAGGTGCAGCAGTACAATACGCCGTATGTGTTCCTGGTTGGTTTCCGTTACCAGCAGCCCACAGGTTCGGTCCTGGCTCAGGCCGCATTGCAGGGTATGATGGCCGGCAAACTGAGCGCCGAAGAAGTATGCCAGCAGATCCAGGAGGGTATAGCCTCCTACTATGAGCCTTTCAGGAAATAAGGCGTCTTGCTACGGTGATGAAACGGAAGGCAACGGATAACCGTTGCCTTTCTTATTCCATCCGGCTGGACCGGGATGCCTCCAGGAGTATGACATGATGAAAACGGATGTCCGAAAGGGCTTGTGGATCAGCTTCTTTGTACTCCCCGGCCTTCTGGTGGTGACGTTGTTCATACTGTTGCCCCTGTTCATGTCCTTGTTCAACAGCCTGTTCAGCTGGAACCAATTGTTGCGTGGAGCGTTTGTGGGGCTGGAAAACTTCAGGAAGATTTTTTCTGGCTATCCTTACCGTGAGCGCTTTCTCAATGCCCTGGGTAATAATGCGAAATGGTTCCTGCTGACCATGCTGATTCAGAATACTATAGGAATCCTGTTTGGTTATCTGCTGAGCAGGCGCCTGCCCGGCCATGGTTTTTTCAAACGGATCTTCTTCATACCGGTCTTGTTTTCTATTGTAGCGGTTGGGTTTCTCTGGGGCCTTTACCTGAAGCCAACCGGACTGGTAAATGCGGCACTGAGGCTTATGGGGCTTGGCGCCTATGCAAGAGCCTGGCTTGGGCAAGAAGAAATCGCGACACTGTCGATCATTGCGGTGAATATCTGGCGCTGGGTAGGGTTTCCTTCCCTTGTGTTTTTAGCTGCTGTTGACGCGGTTCCTGCAGATTGTCTTGAAGCTGCATACCTTGATGGGGTTGGCGAGTGGACACTTTTCTGGCGTATTGTCTTTCCGTTGATAATACCGTCGGTCACAGTAATTTCCGTACTTACAATTATCGGCAGCCTCAACGTATTCGAGCAGGTCTACACCATGACTGGTCTTGATGGCTCTCCGAATTTTTCAACGGATACAATAGGAACTCTCTTTTACCGGACAGCCTTTGGTTCCGTGGACTCCGGCAATCCGGAGATTGGCATAGGTAGTGCCATTGGAGTAATCATCTATTCACTTACTTTCATTGCTTCCATTGTATCTATAATCAGTACGCGCTCCCGGGAGGTGGAACTGTGACCACCGATCTCAGGTACCAGCGTGGCCGTTTGCTTCGTAATACCCTTATCCTGCTCTTCCAGACGGCGATGATCATCTATGTCGTACTCATTTTCTATCCACTGTTCAACATGGTCATATCGTCCTTGAAGAGTACGCGGGAAATTTTCCAGGATCCCTTTGGCCTGCCCAAAGCACCCCGATTGGCCAACTTTAGGGTAGTCTGGGTTGACAAAGGTTTTGGAATCTATTTCATGAACAGCTTCATAGTAACTGCGGTATCCATGGTCTTCGTTGTGCTTTTCGGATCCATGGCTTCTTTCGGCATCTCACGTTACGCGTACAAGGCGCGCACATTGGTGTATATGCTTTTCCTCAGTGGCATCATGCTGCCTCTCAAGGCTGCGATTATTCCCTTGTTCATCTTGATAAAAAATCTTGGCCTGATGGATCGGCAGCTTTCGGTGATCCTGATTTTTCTGGCGATGGGACTACCGTCTACGGTATTCATTCTGTCTGCATTCATGAAGGGAATACCAAGGGATCTTGAATACGCTGCCCGTATAGATGGGTGCAACGACTGGATGGTGTATCGTATGGTGATCATGCCCATAACCGCACCAGCTATCGCTCTTGTTACCATTTATAATGCTGTGCCGATCTGGAATGATTTTTTCTTCCCCCTGGTTTTCCTGCAGAGCAATAGGCTCAAGACCGTCCCGGTCGGCTTATCATCATTTTTCGGTCAGCACAGCACCGACTGGAGCCTGTTGTTTACTGGACTCTCCATCGCAATCCTGCCCATGCTGATCCTGTACTTGTTTATGTCGCGCTACTTCATCAGGGGCATGACAGCTGGAGCCATAAAATAGGGTAGCACTATGAAGACACAAGAAATGATTGCCCTCCGCCTTAAATATGAATCGAATCTCATGGATAGCATTGTCCCGTTCTGGGAAAAGCATTCTCCTGATCGGAAAGCCGGTGGGTACTTTACCTGTCTTGATCGTGATGGAACTGTATTTGATACCGATAAATTCATCTGGATGCAGGGACGGGAAGTCTGGGCCTTTTCCCGGTTGTATAACTGGGCTTCCCAGGCCAGTATGGAACGCAGGAATAAGTGGCTTGAACTGGCGGAACTAGGTGCAAGGTTTCTGCGCAGTAATGGGCGGGCCGGAAATGGCGACTGGTATTTTGCCGTGGACCGGAATGGTAAACCCCTGGTCGAGCCGTATAACATTTTCTCTGATTATTTTGTCACTGCCGGTCTGGCTGAGTTCCACAGGGCTTCCGGTGAAAAGTGGGCTCTTGAGCTTGCCTTGTCCTCTTTCAGCCGTATCCAGGAAAGGAAGGCCAGACCCAAAGGCATCTGGACCAAGCAAATAGCTGCAAACAGGTCGCTTATGGCCATGGGCATACCCATGATGGATGCTTGGATGGCCAGAGAGTTACGTGGTCTGGTGGAGCCAGCAACTCTGGATGCTCTGGCTATGGCAGCAGAAGGCCAGGTTTTTGGATTCCATGTTGACCGTGACAGGAAAGCAGTTTTTGAACGAGTAGCGTCTGATGGCAGTCATCCGGAGAGCATGGATGGCCGCTTGTTGAACCCCGGCCATGCGCTTGAAGTGCTCTGGTTCCTCCTGCGCCAGGCCGCAGACCGAAGCGATCAGGAACGGATACAGGAAATTTGCGAAGTGATGCTCTGGAGCGCTTCAAGTGGCTGGGATGAACAATGTGGGGGATTTTTTTATTATCGTGATTTCAGAGGATATCCAACAGAGAAGCTGGAAGCGGACATGAAGCTTTGGTGGGTTCATGCTGAGGCACTATGCGCCTTCCTGCTGGCCTATAAACTGACAGGCAGTGCTGAGCATCTGGCCTGGTTCGAGCGGATTGATAGCTATACGTTTACCCATTTTCCGGATCCGGAGTTCGGGGAATGGTATGGCTATCTGGATAGAGGGGGAGAAGTAGCCCTTTCGTTGAAAGGTGGTAAATGGAAAGGATTCTTCCATGTTCCACGGACTCTTATGACCTGCATTGACTGGTTGCGTGAAATGGAGAAAACCGATGCCCGATAACGAACAGTCTCTGGAAGAGGCTCTGGAAGGCTATACCACCGAACAATCCAATAGTGTTTCTGTGGATATAGATTCCATGGATGCGATGGGCATACTAACCATAATAAATGACGAGGATCATCGAGTTCCCCAAGCCGTCAAAAAGGTACTGCCAGAGATTGCTGGTCTGGTAGATGAGATAGTCGCAGCCTTCAGGATTGGTGGCAAGCTGGTCTATATCGGCGCTGGAACTTCCGGTCGGCTTGGGGTCCTTGATGCCTCTGAATGTCCCCCGACTTTTGGCACTCCAAGGGATATGGTGCAGGGACTGATAGCTGGTGGCCAGGATGCTCTGACCAGATCCATAGAATCGGCTGAAGACAGACCGGATGATGGGGTACGTAACCTGAAAGAAACAGGATTCTGCTCCAAGGACGTCCTGGTGGGTATAACTGCCTCGGGTCAAGCGCCATATGTGCTGGGAGCCCTGGAGTACGCAGTATCCTTAGGGGCGATAACCGGAGCTATAAGCTGCAATGGCAACTCCCGGACCTTCAAGGTAGCCAAACATAGAATATTCGTGGATGTAGGCCCGGAGGTTGTGACCGGATCAACCCGGATGAAAGCGGGTACTGCCCAGAAACTGGTGCTGAATATGCTGACCACCGCCAGCATGATACGCCTGGGTAAGGTCTATCGTAATCTTATGGTAGACCTTACACCGGTGAACCTGAAATTGGTGGAACGATCCTACCGGCTTATCCGAGCGGTTACCTCATGCTCACGCAGCGAGGCTGAGAAGGCCTTCGAAGCCTCAGGGAAAAAGCCAAAGACCGCAATTGTGATGGTGTTATGCGGAGTTGATCGGGATCGGGCCGAGTCCCTTCTGGAACAATCAGGTGGCCACATAAGTGCGGCGGTCCAGTTGGCAGCCGCCGGTACCGGAAAGATACGTTGATGGAAAGCGCCCTCTTTGCCATACGGGAACATCTGCCTGACTTCTCGGCCTCCGAAAGAAAGGTAGCGGATTACATCCTGGCAGAAGGCCGTAAGGTCCTGCATTACAATGTTGCCGAACTGGCCCGCCAGAGTGGTGTAAGTCAAGCTGCAGTGATCAGATTCTGTCGCCGGGTGGGTGCTGAAAGTTTTTCGGATCTGAAACTAAGACTATCCCATGATGTATTCCGTATTTCTGGCGAGCGCTCCCTGCCCGATCTTGAACTGGAACCGGATACCAATCCAGCATCAGCAGTAAAAGGCGTCATCCGTACCCTTCAGTACGGTTTGGCCCGGCTGGAGACGGTGGCTGATGTCAATCTCCTGGAAAAGGCCGCTGATACCCTGTATCGATCCAGGCTGACGTACGCCTTCGGGGTAGGAGCATCGGGACTGGTAGCACTGGATCTGTATCAGAAATTCATACGGATCGGACTGCCCTGCGCCTTTGCCCAGGATACGGATATGCAGATTACTGCAGCCTGCAATCTGCGACCCGAGGATACGGCTTTCATTGTGTCATACTCCGGGGAAACTCCCGGCATGGTTGCTGTGGCGAACCAGGCACATCGGACAGGAGCCACCATCATTACACTTACCATGGATGGGGCGAATACGCTGCGTGGCCTCTCCGATATCCCACTGCTCATCCCTGCACTTGAACGTGTGTACAGAACCGGGGCAGCGGTTTCCCGTATAAGCCAGCTGGCTGTGGTGGATATGATCTACACGCTTATTGTGTCCAGAAACCTTGAGGTCTTTATCTCCGCCATCGAGCGGACAATGGAGGCTACCCATCGTGGCAGGATCTGAGGCCAGGAGAAGCGGTTTGATCTTCGGGCTGGATGGTGGCGGCACCTCGTCACGATTGCGCATTGCTGATATAGAAAATCGGTTAATTTTTGAACTGTCAGGAGAGGGCATCAATCCCAATGCCTTCAACCCCGAAACTGTATTCAGCCGCGTGAGGGATCTGTTTGACCAGGCATTCTCCAGCCTGGGCGAGAAGATCAAGCCTGGCCCGGTTGTGCCGGATGATTTTGCCGCTGGTTGTGTTGCTGTAGCGGGTATGGACAGGCCGCAGGAGCAAGCGGAGTTCAATGCGGTGCTTCGGGAACAGATAGGGTTCCTGTGTCCGGTATTGCTGGTTTCCGATCCCATCGCCGCCCTGGTTGGGGGCCTTGACAGCAGGGAAGGAATGATCCTGATAGCCGGGACGGGTTCAATCGCGTATGCCAGGTTGGCGGATGGAACCAGCATGCGGGCTGGTGGTTATGGGCATTTTCTGGGTGATGAAGGTTCTGCTTTTTCTATTGGTTTTAAGGCGCTGCAACGCAGTATACGGTCTTTGGAAGGTCGTGATATTCCTACTGCGCTTGTGCCTGATCTTTTTGCCAGACTCGGGATTTCCTCTGCCCAGGATGCCATCGCTTTGGTATACCGCCGCTTTGACAAGTCGCACATAGCAAGGACAGCATCCCTGGTAGCTGAATACCGGGATCGGGGTGACAGGCTTGCCATCGATATCTACCAAGGAGCTGTCCGGGAGCTTGTCAGCCTTGTTGTCTCTGTGGCTGCCGCCGCGGGAGACCGCCTGAAGTGCAAGGAACTGCTCCTTTGGGGTGGGCTTTTTGACCATGACCCGTGGCTGGATTCTGCGGTAAGGGCGGAGTTGCAGTCAGTGTTGCCGGAGTTGATAATTCGACGACCTTACCACGACGCTGCGTATGGTGCCTGCCTGCTGGCTCTGGAAACCCTTGATTCCTGAATCCAGGTTCTCATATCGGGTAAAACGTATCTATTTTCCAGTCTGCTGATGGATGGAAACCAGAGTCCTTCAACCTCTGGCCACACTGCTCTTATGTCCGCGATGGTTCAGCGGCTACTCAAGAGGATCCGGGATTACCTACATGCAATGAGTTGTACTAGCGGTATTCTCGGGTGCAGGCAATGCCATGCGGGCCGCCGGCTTGGTTTCTGCAGAACTGGAAGGGCCGGACCGGATTGTGGAGCGGGTTGATCTATCGACGGGTGACCCCCATGCCTGTATTGGCCAAGGGGGACTTGCTGGTCCTCTGTACCTCTATTTTGGGTTTTCCGTTCCGTCTACGGTACTGACGGCCCTCAAGTCTGCTTCCCATTCAGATGGTGCGGCGGTTGCCATGCTGTGCGTCTGCGGGGCAGTGATGAACAAAGGCCGGATTTCTGGGGGCTGGAGCGGAGCAGCCTCCATGCAGTCCTGGGCGTGCTCAGACGGAAGGGCTACGTACCAGTCGGCTTAGCGGACCTGTCATATCCCGAGAACTGGACCCAGATGACCGAAGCCGCCATGGGAGAGGCCCAGCAACGCATCCTTGAAGGCGGTGATGACGAAGCCAGAGCTTTCGGCAAGACGCTGCAGGCTGGTGGCCGGGTATTGATCAAGCGCAACATCCTTACCCTGACT
>MIBM01000182.1:1026-1599 GCA_001830645.1 Spirochaetes bacterium RIFOXYC1_FULL_54_7 | reverse complement strand
TTCGCCATAGTCATGAAAAATGGCGGACCGTACTGGACAAGCCGCTGGTCTGACTGAAACCGCTGCATCAACCTCTGCCCCAGCGCTTCGCTACAGACCTCGACAGCCAGGCTCCTGCTTTTTGCCGTTCTGAATATCGTCGCTGTCCTCGTATCATCACCCATCGCAAGGGGCATGCTAGGAGTTATTGCGCCCGCCTGGACCGGCTTTGGGAAAAACCTGTGCGGCTTCGGACTGGGACTGTTGATCTACTTTGTCCTGACCGCCCTCCAGCTTGGCCCCTTGAATGCCTTGATACGGATCCTGGAACGCCGACCAGCCTTCAAGCGCTTGTTCACCGCCGGTTCAACCCGGAAGTACAGGCGTTATCTTGCGCCGGGGTTCAGGCCCGGTATCCGTGAAGGCGGTTCCTGACAGCTGCGTGGCACCTACACCCAGTATGACGCCCTCCGGCAGGTTGAGCACCGGCCACGGCTGGATGGATGTCCTGCATCACCGAGAGCCTTCCGTCTGCCGTGATGCGGCTACAGCAGACCAGGTGGGCAGGCAGGACCTCTGCCAGGGCCTTGATGA
>MIBM01000182.1:0-1006 GCA_001830645.1 Spirochaetes bacterium RIFOXYC1_FULL_54_7 | reverse complement strand
GGCAGGCTGCCAGGGCGTGGTCAATCTTGAGGTTGATGTAGTCTTCCAGGCCCGGCGAGAAGGCTACCGGCACATCCAGGCTGGTTACGCGCTTGATAAGGGCGGCCAGGAATTCGAAGTTGGCCTCGGCCACCATAGCGCCAATTTCAGCGACAGAGCCCATGAACTTCTGGCCCTCCTGCAGGATGACCAGCCTGCCGGTCTTGGCCACGGAGTTGCGTATGCTCTCCTTGTCCAGGGGGAAGAGAGTGCGGGGATTGATGATCTCCACCTCGATGCCCTTCTTCTTCAGCTCCGTGGCAACCTCGCGGGCCATGCCCATCATGGCCATGGTGTCCACCAGGCTCAGGTGCCTGCCTTCTTCCTCGAAATGGCAGCCGTACAGGGGTAGCTTGTAGGGCTCCTTGGGTACCTTGCCCTTCATAGTGTACAGGAGCTTGTGTTCCAGGAAGAGTATGAAGTTGTTGTCCTTGATAGCTGCCCCAAACACCTGTACTGCCACCTCGGCCACCCGGGATGCCGAATGGGCAAAGATGCTGGTGTCGGCGAAGAGTACCGCTGCCGAGCCGTCGGCCTTGGTCTCTACGCCATCCACCCGGGCATTCAGGTGGAATTCGACGGGAGCCAAGGCCCGCTGGAGACCCCAGTGTACTTCCGGTTCCAGGAAGGGAACTATGCCGGGCAGCATCTCCACGACATCGACCTTGGTTCCAAGCTGGGCATACATGGCCCCGAACTCCAGGCCAATATCACCCCCGCCTATCACGACCAGGTGGCGGGGTATGGTTTTCAGCTGGAGCAGTTCCGTGCTGTTCAGCGCTACCGGACAGTCGGCCAGGCCAGGTATGGGCGGTAGCGCAGGGCGGGAGCCGGTGGCTATCAGTATGGCCTCGGCCTTGTAGGACTGGTCTCCTACCGCAATGGTGAACCGGTCCAGAAAGTGGCCAAGGCCACATAACAGGCCGGACCGCCGCCGAGCACGATAAGGTCATAGGTTTTCATGCCG
>MIBM01000181.1:9663-10091 GCA_001830645.1 Spirochaetes bacterium RIFOXYC1_FULL_54_7 | reverse complement strand
TGCCTGGACGGCTTTCGTGACGGCGGCCTTTGTGGAAGAGGGAATCAAGTATTTCGTACTCAAGCGCTGGCTGTTCAGATTGTCTGCCTTCGACGAGATCATGGATGGTATAGTGTATGCGGTATGCATCAGCCTTGGCTTTGCCTTCGCGGAGAACGTGATGTATGGCATGGGGGATGGCACTGCCCTGGTCCTGAGGGCTTTTACCGCGGTACCCCTCCATGCGACGGCCACCGGTATAATGGGTTACTGGTTCGGCATGGCAAAACGCAATCCTGCACGGGCGGTGCCGATGATGCGTCGGGGGTTCATTGCGGCGACCGTTGTCCATGGCCTGTATGATTTCTTCCTGTTTACCGGGACCATACTAGCCTTCGGCTCCCTTGTCGTCCTTGCAGTGGGCTTCAGGTACCTCATGACCCTGGTAC
>MIBM01000181.1:8521-9636 GCA_001830645.1 Spirochaetes bacterium RIFOXYC1_FULL_54_7 | reverse complement strand
CTGCTGATGATCTGGTTGCCGACGACCTGGCTGCCGACGACCTTGTGGACGGGTCCTTGCCCTGACCCTTCAGGAGCAGGATCTTGCCTTGACCCTTCAGTCGCGGGCGGGTATGGTCGTGCCATGAGAACCTTGATAACCGGGGGCGTCAAGTCAGGCAAATCCAGCCGCGCCCTGCAGTTGGCCGCTGAATTTACGGGTGCCAGGCATTTCCTGGCTACTGCCATAGCCTTTGATGACGAGATGCGGGACCGCATCGCCAGGCACCGGGCCGAGCGCGCCAATGCTTTTGTGACTATTGAAGAAACTGTCGACATTGACCTGGCCCTGCGGGACAGCATGATAGTGGACTGCATTCCGATGTGGCTGAACAACCTGTTCTATCTGGAACGGGATGCAGAGTGGGAAGCCATTCTGGAACGCTTCATAGCGGTAATGCCGCCGGAACTTGTGATAGTGACCAACGAGACCGGTATGGGCGTGATTCCTTCCGATCCCCTGAGCCGTCGCTACGGCATTGCCCTCGGGCTGGCAAATGCACGCCTGGCCAGGGCAGTTGACCGGGTGGAACTCATGGTGGCTGGCTTGCCGCTCAGGGTTAAATAGACATGATACTATCCGTACCCTCCTATGTGATTCCCGGCACCTATGCGGAGAACCTGCGCTTCCTGTCGGACAAGACCGGGATTGATGGCGTTGAACTGCTGTTCTTCATGTATGATGAAGAAGTCCGCACGCTGATGATGGCCGAAATCGACGAGATACGGCAATTCCGTTCACGGTTCTCCTACACGGTGCACCTGCCGGACAGTATTGCCCCGGAGCATGAAGATATCATCGAGGCCACGGTGGACATTGCGGGAGCCTATGTCATCCACCCTCCCCGGGAGGATGCGGGTCTGGTAGCCTTTGTCAGATTGATGGATGATTGGCGCGGCCGGTATGGCAAGGACACCTTTGTCCTGGAGAATACCCGGGTCGCGCGTTTTGAGGCCGCCGAGGCTGTGCTGAGGGATTCCCGTTACGGCTTGCCGCCGGTCTGTGTCGATATAGGCCACCTGCGCATGGAGGGTTATGAGCCAATGGCCTGGCTGGAAGCGAAGGCTGGCAGGGTT
>MIBM01000181.1:2019-8505 GCA_001830645.1 Spirochaetes bacterium RIFOXYC1_FULL_54_7 | reverse complement strand
GGTGAGCCCGATACTACGGCCTGCGCCAGGACCAAGCACAGCGGGGGATACTGCACGGGAGTATACTGCACAGGAGTACGCTGCACAGGAGCCACGCCCATGAACCTGTTGCACCGCTTCATGAGCACTCTTTCCCTGGTTGCCCGGTTTCCTGTGCCGCTCCGGACAAAACCGGATTATGGTTCCGTCGCGTTCTTCCTGCCCCTGGTCGGCCTGCATGCCGGCCTGCTGGCCTGCGCTGGTGCGTTCGTGGGGCTGGCTGCCTTCGGACCTGGCCTGCTTGCCGCCCTGAGCGCCATGCTGGCCCAGTATCAGGCCTACAATCTGTTCCACTTCGATGGACTCCTGGACTCGGCCGACGCAGCCGGCGCCTTCGGCGACCAGGAAAAACGCCGGGCTATACTCAAGGATCCTCGTATCGGCGCCTTTGCCATGTTTGCGGGTTTCATGATATTGGCTGTCAGGGCCGGTGCACTGTCGGATTTATTCGAGCTGGCTCGTACGGGAATTGAATCTGGCAGTCTTTCGGGGGCTGGTATGACAAGGGCGGGTCTGTTGCCCTGGGCTGCCTTGCTTCTGGCTCCGCCGTCCGGACGGCTGGCAGCAATAGTGGTGACCCTGTCCTGTAGCCCCGCCTCTACGAAGGGTCTTGCGGCTTCCCTGGGCAGCCTGTCGCCTGTCGCGGCTGTGCTGGGGTTTTCGCTGGCTGCTTCGCCGGCCGCGTTGCTGGCTGGCATAATCTGGGGACCGTTTGGTGCAGCTCTGTCCCTGCTGGCCTGCGCCGTAGTAGCTATGCTCACGGGTGTGCTGGTTGGCTTCTGGTATGGCCGCAGGGTTGGCGGTTACAACGGCGACGCCATGGGCGCGGCGGTGGAACTTGGCGAGGTGCTGGTGCTGCTGTTGGCCTTGGCCATCGGACGCCTGGCCTGACCAGGGTGATTCCATGCCGGCCGGGTCAGCCTGGCCCACTTCCATGCTGGTCAGCTCTGGTGTGAGTTTTGGCTGACCTTCTGCTGGGTTTCCTCCGAGATCCTGGCAATGGAGTTGATCTTGTTCAGTATGTCACCTATATCGCTTGCCATGGCTGCATAGACATCCCTGACTTCAAGCGAGACATTCCGCAGTTCTTCTATGCCCTTGGTAACCTGGGTTCCTCCGGTGGACATTTCGTTGAAGGAATCTATCAGGGCCGACATCTCGTCCGCCAGCTTGCCGGTATCCTGGGATATCGTCTTGATGTGCTTGCCGGTACGGTCTGTCATCTCGTTGGAGGTCTTTATCTGGTTTATGATGCCGCTGATGGATAAGGCTATGTCCTTGGCATTGCCCCCGGTTGCCTCTGCCAGTTTGCGGATCTCCGCTGCAACCACCGCAAAGCTCTTTCCCGCCGAGCCTGCATGGGCTGCCTGGATCGCGGCGTTCATGGCGAGCAGGTTGGTCTTGTCGGCCACGTCATGGATGACACCTATCATGTTGCCTATCTCGGTGATGCCATCCGCGGCCTTGCGTATGGCCCCGGCAGTGGCAATCATGTCGCGCTCGCCTCCTGCTGTAGCCTCCGCAAGGGCCTGGATCTGCTGGCGCCGGCCGGAAGCTATGCCGGAAGCATTGCCAAGTGTAGCCACCATCTGTTCAACCGCAGCGGCTGACTCTTCTATGGCGGCAAACTGGCTGGCCGCATCTGCCTGCAAGCGTTCCAGGGAACCGCGTATGGTGCTTACCATAGCCGTGGCCTGGATGATCTCTTCATGCAGCCTGATGGTTGATGAATCTACTATCCGCCTCTCACTCTCTATGACCTTCTGCCGGTACAGGTGGCAGTTTTCCTTCTTGTTCAGCGAGTTGTGGATGGCTACGGCCATGCCTTCGCATGACTTGTAGCCGCAGCCGGCGCAGTTGAGGTGGTCTTCCTGGGTCTGCTTGAGCATGGAATCATAGATGACCTTCAGTTGACTGTCGCCGGGTTTGGCCAGGTGGTAATTTGCCGATCGGTTGATGTAGGTCCTGTCGTACTGGCCTGGCTTCCAGAATTTGGCCAACACCTTTTTCAGCTTCCGGGCTGCGGTGCGGTCCGAGCCTTTCCTGCCACCATATAGCTGCTGGCTTTCTACGGATCGTTTTTCTACCGGATATTCGATATCATCCGGTGATTTGTCCTGGTTCAGAGTTCCAGGTCCGGCATTGCAGCCGAATTCGCAGTTCAGGCAGTCCACCAGCAGAGGGTTGATGCCTTTGGCCACGGATGCCGGCAGGCTGTCCAGGTAGTGGTAAACAAGCTCCGGTCCTTCTATCTTGCGTGCCATGGACTGTATATCTGGAACCTCACGGATGGCTGTCCTCAGCAGGCCTCCGGGAGACGAGAAGAGCACCGCCCGCTCTGCCGGAGGATTGTCAAAATCAGCTTCGGGCTGGTTTGCCAGATTGATCTTCCTTTTGTCCAGAAGATCCTTGAAAGACCGTATGGTCACGTTGTAGTCGCCCATGCCGGTTTCAACGAACTCCCGTTTCTTGGCAGCACAGGGCGAGACGATCAGGACCTTGCTGTCTTTATGGCCGGGGTAGTAATCACGTATCATCTTGATGGTGTGCAGCATGGGGCTGTCGGCCGGGGCAAGATGGGGCAGGATTTCCGGTCGGAAAATTTCTATGTAGCTCACAATGGCGGGGCAGGGCTGGGCTACCACCAAGGCAGGTTTGTTGGCGGTGATATGGTTCAGGTATGATTTTACCGTCAGTTCCGCGCCGAAGCTAACATCGAAGCAGGCCGATACGCCAAGGCTTTTAAGCCAACCCATGAATTGCCGGTACTGGCCGGGGAAACTGGACGCAAGGGCAGGCGCTACGATGGCAACCACTTTCTCTCCCCGGGACAAAGCACTCAGGAATTCCGCTGTGTCATCCATGATGCTGCGTGCGTCATGGGTGCAGGCACGGACGCAACTACCGCATCCGATGCACAGGTCGTTGTTTATGCTGACCTTGTCACCCGATCCATCTATGCAATACTTGACCGGGCAGGCCGCAATGCACATGTGGCAGTTGACGCATCTGTCTTCGTCCACCGCAATCACCGGAACCTGCTGTGTTTTTCGCATTGCCGCATTCATGACGACCTCTTATGTTTGATACTGACGATTTTCTGGAAATACAAAGGGCAATGCAATGCTTAAAGCATAGAACTATGGTGGTAGTGTAGATCATGGATTAATTGGATGCAAGCTGGCGTTTCGCTTCACTAAGCCGGGAATTTGTCTATAATAGGTGAATGGGGTTCGCAGTAAAAGGCAGGCCGGTTCTGCTGTACAGTCTCCTCGTGGTTGCCTTGGTGCTTGCCATCCGCGCATGCACAGCCGGTTATGGGTTGCCTTCGGGGGCTATGGCCTTTTCCCCTGCCATAGACCTTTTTGTCCCCGGGGAATCCGGGCTGGCAGAGGCCATCGAATGGTACCGTGGCTGCAACCGGGGGGATGCCTTCCGCCCCGGCGTGTACCGCATGAGCCTGCATCTGGAGCCGCCCCGGGGCGGCATCGACCCTGAAGCCTGGTATGTATTGGTATTTCCCGGCATAAACGGCGCAGCAATCCGTATATCCCTGGAAGGCACCTCTCTTGGTTCCCAGGGTGACTTCGCCCACGGTCAATCCACCATATGGAATTCGGTCAAAGCTTTCCAGATTCCACCAGGGGTGCTCCACCAGGACAGTACCATAGAGCTTGAGATCCTGGGTGCATATGAAGCGGGGATCATCAAACAACCATATATCATGGAGCGTGCGGCCGTCTGGGGTCGTCTGGCCTACCTGGGTTTTGTGAGCGAACAGGCTGTCTGGCTTCTGTGCGGAGCCATCCTCGTGATGGGGCTTGCCATCATGGCCATAGGCTACTCATCCTTGCCAAGGCTTGATGGCAGGGTGGTGCTCGGTCTTGCCGCGGTATGCACGGCCTTTTTCCTTGCCGATTTCCTGACCTTCGAATACCTCCCGCTTACGCTCCTCGGTTTCAAAAAGCTTGTGGTGATCCTTCGTCACCTTGCGTCCATCCTGTTCATACTTGGATTCCTGAGGCTTCTGGGACGGAGGCTAGACTGGTTTGCCAAGGTATTCTCTGTTGTCCAGCTTGCCTGCGCCCTTGCAGCCCTGTTGCCAGCAACAGTGACGGGGCTTAAAGTCATGTATACCTACACATATATGACCATTCTCCCTTTCCAGTTCTATCTGCTGTACCTATTGTACCATACAAGACGGGAGGGGCCAGGACGTAGATTGTTGCTGGTTGGTGTCAGCGTAGGTGTTGTAGCCGCGATGCACGATATACTGATTGCATTGCTGGTCCCCAATTCAATACTGATATCGCATTTCGGCTTCATGATACTTACCCTTGCCATCACTGCCTTTGTGGTATCCGACATCATACAGAACTACCGGCAACTGGTGGTTGAACAGAACCGGGCCAACGCCTACCGGGAGGCTAGCCTGCATGATCCTTTGACTGGTGTGTTCAACCGCGGCATACTGCCTCTGGTACGCGAGAGTCTACGTGGGCCATTTGCGATTCTGATTGCCGATCTTGACAACTTCAAGACCATCAACGACAGGTATGGCCATCCGGTGGGAGACAGGGTCCTCATGGACATGGTATCAGTGATGGCCCGGGTTTTCAGGCGGGGTGATTATCTTGTGCGTACCGGCGGCGATGAGTTCCTGGCCATTCTACCGGCTTGTCCTGTTGTAGTCATCGATGAATTGAGGACCAAACTGGAAGAAGAGCTGTCCAGATCCAGGATTATGGTTCATGATGTCAATAGCCTGTCCGGCTGTGTAGAGGCAACAGGAGTCGATCCGGTGATCGGCTACTCGGCCAGCATAGGCGCAGCCCATTATCCTGATCCGACTCCGCCGGACCCCGAACGCTTTGAGTCCCTGATGGCGGAGGCCGATCGTAAATTGTATGAAGACAAGCGCAATCCAAGGCGATAAAGATACAAACCCGGTATCCGTGGCAATTACTTCGTAGGTTCAAGGAGTCGATATGGCCCTGGAAATCCGGTCGGTCACAAGCAAGAAGGATCTGAAGGCCTTCATATACCTGCCTTTTAAACTGTACAAGGGCAATTCCTGTTGGGTGCCGCCCCTGGTGTTTGATGAGTACAACACCTTCCGCAAGGACCGGAATCCGGCCTTCGAGTTCTGCGAAGCGGAGTACTGGCTAGCCTGGCGTGACGGTCAGGTCGTAGGCCGGGTAGCCGGGATAGTCAATCATCGATACATAGAGAAATGCGGCAACAAACATGCCCGTTTCGGCTGGATCGAATTTGTGGATGACTTCGCGGTGGCAGAGGCACTGATACGAACCGTAGAGGACTGGGCCCGCGGCAAGGGCATGACAGCGGTGGCAGGACCTCTTGGATTTACCGACCTGGACAAGGAAGGAATGCTTGTGGAAGGTTTCAAGGAGCTTGGAACCATGGCCATGATATACAATCCACCGTACTACCCTGTCTACCTGGAGCGTCTGGGATACACCAAGGATGTAGACTGGCTGGAGTTTGTGGTCACCACGCCGACAAGCATCCCGGAGAAAGCCTTGCGGGTGCAGGAACTGCTTGCCAAGCGTACGGGTGTGCATATCTACGAATGGAAAAATCCCAGACAGCTGGTGGCCAGGTATGGCAAGCAGATTTTTGCCCTCCTCGATGAGGCCTATGCAGGCCTTTATGGTACCACACCCCTGTCCGAGGCCCAGGTAAAGGCCTACATAGATCAGTACCTCGGCTTCGTGGATCCACGGTTCACCAAGATAGTGGTGGATGAGGAAGAACGACTCATAGGTTTCGGGATAACCATGCCCAGCCTGTCCGTTGCACTGCAGAAAGCCCATGGCCATGTACTGCCTTTTGGCTGGTTCCATTTGATGAGCGCCCTCAGGAAGCCTAAAAGCATCGACATGTACCTAGTGGCCATCAAGCCTGAATACCAGGCCAGAGGCGTCATAGCCTTCCTGATGACCTCTCTCTCTGCCAGTTGCATAGCCGCAGGTATCACGACTGCCGAAACAAGCGGAGAGCTTGAGGGCAACTACCAGGTCCAAAGTCTCTGGAAGGGCCTTCAGCGGCGCCAGCACAAGCGTCGCCGGGCTTACAGAAGGGAGTTGTAGCGGTTTTAACTTCGAGCCTTGGAATAATATTCCAGCCACTTATAGGGATTCCCGGTATACCTGTACAAGCAGAACCCCGCTTCCCGGTGGCAGTTCCACTAAGTAGCGTTTTGCAAAGGCCTGACCATCGGGTTGGAATGCAAGCAAATCGCCATTGTCTTCTTCAATGATGGATTCAAGACGATATGCAAAAGGAAGTTCAATGACCAGGGTCAGACTCCGGTTGAAGATGGATGGATCAAGCCTGCTTGAGTAGTGGATCCGCAACCCTGCGCTATCATTCAGGATTTCAAGCATCAACTCATCCCGTTGCATGGCATATCTGGCAACCTCC
>MIBM01000181.1:0-2002 GCA_001830645.1 Spirochaetes bacterium RIFOXYC1_FULL_54_7 | reverse complement strand
GAAGCTGTAGCCGGCCAGGCCATCAAGCAGGCTGCGGAAAGTCTCCAGCTCAAGGGCTTCCCAGCCCAGTGCCGTAGATGGAATCAGTCCATCATTAATTCCATGGAAACTTGGAACAAACCAGCCACCATTGCCATAAACCTCATCGAATACCGGATCCAGCTTGGCTATGGTCTCAGTGGACAGGATGGCTCTTGAGCCTATCATCATATAATCATCCAGGGCCTTGCCGTTCGCTCCACCCAGCCCTGGCGAACCGCTACTACCCTGTATGCCGCCGGCCCGGCCAGCATAGTGGAACCTGCGGGCTTGCTCGTTTGCCGCCGGAGAGCTTCGCCAGTATGGCCAGCCCAGACTGAAAGGCTTGTCCAGTGACAGCTCCTGGCGCAGTGAATCATATGCTTTTCCTATCTCGGCCTCGGCCAGATGGGGATGGGCCTTCAGGTCGACATGGGTGGCAGTATGGCTGGCAATCTCGTGGCCCCGGGCCTGTAGATCCCGTGCCTGGTCCCAGCTGAAAAGTTGTCTATCAGTGGTTCCATCTTTCCAGAGGCCCTCTTCTCTGGGACCAGTGATGATGAAGAAGGTCCCTTTTATACCCCTGGCATCCAGTTCAGGAGCGGCAAGCAGGTACTGGTCCAGGGTGCCGTCGTCAAAAGTGATGGAGCAAGCAGCCTGGCTGTTGCCATGCCAGCGGGCTGGATAGGCATGGATCCACGGAAGTTCCACCAGCTGTTCGGGAGATACAGGTATCTTTGGTAGCTCGGGCTTTTCCGGTTTTGGTAGACCGGCACAGGCTGAAAGGAAGCCGGCAAGCACCGCTGCAAGCAGAATTGCGAGGGCATGTACCGTGGCAGGCCTGCGTCCGGCAAGTCCGGAGGCTGATCCCTGCCCGCAGGTCATGAAGCCAGTCCGAAGAAGCGGCTGAAATGAATGGCACTATCCCAGTATCGAATCAGATAGTACTCATCGCTGTACTTCTCGATGATCTGAATGCCGAAATAGGTGGCATCTGCCTGGGTAGCATGGGACAGGAGGGCCTGCCTCTGCCTCTCCATTATCTGTTGCCGGGGAAAGGATATGAGTCCCGTGTAGGCATCTTTCTGCCGTGGGTCGATGGAGACGAGATGGGCCTCTGGAAGATGTCCACCGGTCAGGCGTAAACGTTGGAGTGCCATAAGTGTCAGCACCCCGGTGGCCTCATGCTCGAAATGCTCGCGCGCATAGGATGGCCCTTCCGGCGAGACCAAAACCTTTGGCCCAAGGGTGTTGATGATTCCCGCAAGCCGGGCTGTAACGGCGTCTCCGTCCCAGAGTCGCAGTACCTCATCTACCCCCTTTCTCTCCAGCAGGCTGTTGTATGGGTTGTTCTTCAGGCCCAGCCGTATGTAGATGGAGCTACCCAGGAACTGCATGGCCCGGGTGGCTTCCTGTATGCGGGTGGACACTATGTTGTCCCGCGGCCCGGTATACTCCTGCTGGTAGATTCCGCCTTCTCCGTCGGTCAGCAGTACTGTAGCGGTCGTGAGCCCCGCTTCCCTGCAGAGAGCCATCAATGCGCCATAGTCAAGGGATTCATCATCGGGATGGGCATGGATGAACAGGACATCGACCCTCTTATCCGGGATGGTTTCACCAGGTTTTATCATACGTGGAGCCGGGTAGGGGGTGGGCATTGGCCGGGATTCCGGCACAGGTATGGGCCTTGGTTCAGGTTTCAGGCGCGATTCTACCCTGGATGGCAACATGGCCGCAATTTCCGGGCCTGGAAGGGCTTGCTGTGCCGGAGTGGTTTGCCGTGGGGCCGTAAAAACCATCTTTACTACCGGGGAGACCGGCCTCGTTGCCGGGGGCACTGGGGTTCCTGTCTTCGGCACTGGTTTTACTATCAGGTAAACGGCCTTGACCACCGGAGACACTGGTCTGGTTACCGGAACCATATCCAGGCTGATCGCAGCCAGCGCAGGTTCTGGACTGGTCACCGCCGGAGCCGGAGCTGGTA
>MIBM01000180.1:7725-8562 GCA_001830645.1 Spirochaetes bacterium RIFOXYC1_FULL_54_7 | reverse complement strand
TTCATCCCCAAGATCTGGGTTGACCTTGCGGCACGGCTGACCGGTACCAGTCTGGTGGAGGTAATAGAAAACCCCCAGACTGCCCTGGATGTCCTGCTGGACGCTGCCCTGGCCATCGGAGCAGACGGGGTGCGGCAGTTCCACTTTCCAGCCCGCAGGACCAGCGAGCAAAATGGCACTGTGTACGAAATCGATGCAAAAGGAAAAAGGCTGGGACGGGTGGATATGCAGGGTGGCCTTGGAACCCAGCTTTTTCCCAGTGTGGATTACAGGCTGGAGGACCCGTATACCATGGCCCATTGCCACTACTGGAAAAGCCCGGAACCGGCGCTCAGGACCCTTACGGATGTGAAACGTATCTGTGTACCGGACAAGAGCTATTATGCCGAGCTCGGCTGGGCTGATCGCCAGCGCAAGATCATGCACCGCGCCGGTGACAGCATAGCTATCATTGGGGACTGCGACTCCGCTACCCTTGCCTTCTACGAAACCCTGCGCGGCATGAACCAAGCCATGTTCGATCTGATAGATGAACCTGCACTGGTACATGCGGTCATGGACAAGGGCCTGGCCATTGCCATCGAGAAAGGCAAGTTCAACATAGACCTTGGTCTGCGCATTCTGAGGCTGAACGATTCCATTGCCAATATGTCGGTCATCTCACCCACCCACTGGCGGCAGTTCATAAAACCCCGGATCACGGAATTCTGTACCGAATTGCACCGCTACGAACCGAACGTACGCATCTACTGCCATATCTGCGGCAACGTTCTGCCAGTGCTGGCCGACCTTGTGGAGACCGGCCTGGATTGCATAGCTCCCCTGGATCCGCTGGGC
>MIBM01000180.1:3647-7703 GCA_001830645.1 Spirochaetes bacterium RIFOXYC1_FULL_54_7 | reverse complement strand
GGGAAGCAGTCGGACAGGGCGTGGCACTTATGGGCGGGATCAATACCATGTCCTTCCTGGACAAGGAACCGGATGAAATCGCACAGGAGGCCAGGGCCTACACGGATGGGAGCCTGGCCAGTGCAGCCTTTCTGGCCTGAAAGGGAACCCCGGTTTTACTGCAGCACACTCTCGATTATGAACTGCTCGTCATACAGGGCATTTATCCTATGCCCTGGTTCGATCCGCAGAAACTCTTCGTCCATCCAGTGGCCGTCCACGAGGGCCTTGAGGAGCCGGGTGTCTCCCTTTATATAGGAGAAAGACTTGCCTTCCTCGATTGCCCGCTTCTTGCAGCTTTCTCGGTGGCCCAAGGAGGCGGTTTCTTCGGTGTCTATGAAAACCAGGGTTTTGTTCTTTTCTTCCGGATGCAGGGTTTCCCAGATGTACCGGGCATTTTCTTCGCCGTACTCCTTCACGAAGTCGTCGTAGCCCCTGTCCAGACCCAGAAGCTTGCCGGTGTCCGTCCGGTGGATGTAGTCGTTTCCGCGTTCCAGATATCCGGCACTGCTCCAGGTCGATGACAACTCGTTGCCAAAGATTTCCTTGAATCGTTGCCTGGATCCCAGGAACACGGTACAGCAATCGTGAGCCCTGATGGCAATCATGGGTAGTGATCGCGACCGTATATCGTTGAGAGCATTGCCGCATAGGCCATAGCCCAGCAGTATGTGGTCAAAACCCTTGCCTTCCGCACCATCGATGGCGGACTGGATCTGGGCATGAAGGACAGCGCTCTGCTCGTGGGCACCCAACTCGGTAAAGACAGGGAATATCGTATTCGGGCTTTGGTTTATCATTATTGAAACTTCGCGCATGAATACTTCGCAACACACCAACAAGGCTTTCATGAGCGGAATTGTAAGGCTAGAAAAGGATTAGTGTCAATGCCAAGGCTATCCATCGGCAGATTTGGCATCCAGAGCTCCCATTCTTCATTGACGTATATGCCATAAAACGTCATCATTGAATCATGATTGCAGCTACATCCAAGCCTGTCACCATTCTGAAAAGTATACTGGGCTTCCTGCGTTCCGCGCCTGCCTACATCCGCAAGGATCTGAAGTTCGATGCCTCCGCTGCCATGACCATAGCAGTGCTGGGCATACCCCAGGCCATGGCCTTTGCCAGCATTGCCGGTTTGCCGCCTGTAACCGGGCTGTATACTTCCATCGTTTCCTGCATACTGGCCGCCCTGTTCGGCTCATCCAACCACTTGGTAACAGGTCCTTCAAACGTCACTTGCATGATGATTTTCAGCGTCAGTGCCCACCTGGCCGTCCGTTACTCCATTGCACCTCTTGAGATAGCCCTTCTGCTTGCCTTTCTGAGCGGGCTTATGCAAATTGCCTTCGGACTATTCAAGATGGGTGGCACCGTAAAGTTCATCTCCAATTCGGTTGTCATGGGTTTTACTACCGGTGCGGCCATCCTGATCGCAACCAACCAGTTATGGGATTTTCTGGGCATGCGCGTTGCACGTAGCGGCAGTTCCCAGCTATTCTCCACCCTTGGAGAAACTTTTCTTTCATGGACTTCAATAAATCCTCTGGGACTGCTCATCGCAGGCTTGACCCTGATGATCGTGATGGTCACGAAGCGCAGGTTTCCAAAACTACCCGCACCATTGCTGGCTTTACTTACAGCCAGCCTCCTGGTACTCATTCTGGGTCTTAGCCGCGACAAGATGGGCGACTTCCGCATTGTGGTCGTAGGTGATGAGAGCCGGATATCCGGAGCCCTGTCCATATGGCATCTGCCCCAGTTGCTCAGGAGGCCAAATTGGTCCTTGATAAGCGAGGTGGTTACCAGTGCCTTCTCCATAGGTATCCTGGGACTCATACAGTCGGCATCCATAGCACGGTCCCTGGCGACGCAGTCAGGCCAGCGCATCGACTTCAACCGGGAGTTCGTAGCCCAGGGACTGGCCAATACCGTAGGCAGCTTCTTCCAGTGCTTTCCAAGTGCAGGGTCTTTCAACCGCAGCGCTGTCTGCCTACAGGCGGGAGGCAAGACACGCATGGCTCCTCTCCTGTCAGGGGTTATAACCGCGGCTTTCCTGGTCTGGCTGGGACCTCTGACCAATTACGTACCAAAGCCGGCCTTCGCCGGCCTGCTCATGGCTACTGCCTACTACATGATCGATACAAAACGATTCATGATGATATGGCGGACCAGCAAGAACTCCAAGCTGGTGCTGGGAGGAACCCTTGCAGCAACCCTCCTGTTCTCCCTGCAGAATGCAGTGTTCATTGGTGTTTTCCTGTCTGTAGCAACCCTTCTCCATGTGACAGGCAAACCCGACCTGACACAGCTGATGCAGAGGCCCGATGGAGGCTTCGAGGAGGTTCCATTCAAGAAGGCAGGCAAATATCCTGTAGCACTAGTCAACCTGGAGGGGGATTTCTATTTTGCCGCGGTTGACGATCTAGACTATGAGCTGATGCAGTGCATCACAACAGAAACCCGGGTAGTGGTCTTGAGAATGAAGCGGTTGAGAGCCATAGGCAGCAGTGCCATGACCATGCTGGACCATTTCCACGACCTGCTGGAGGAGAAAGGCATCCGTCTCATTGTGTGCGGCATAGAGGACGAATTACGCAAACTGCTGACCGTCTCCGGACTACGAGAAAAACTAGGTGAACAAAATATATTCTACGCCGACAACCGGATATTCCAGTCAACCGAACTGGCCTTGGCCAGGGCACGCAGCCTTGTCGCGGAAGGCCGTCGCATGCACGAACCGGCCAAAGGAGTCCAGTCCGAAAATACCTTGCCCCTGGCCGCTCAGCTGATGAACCGGCGCTTCCTCCGCTTTGGCATGGGCCACCAGATACGCGAAGCCCTGTGGCTCCTTACCGAAATGATCAAATCCGGAAGAGGTAGCCCCCGTCCCATGCTGTTTTTGCAAGACACAGAAGGACGGATGGCTGACGGACTTTCTTTGAGGGAATTCTTCAACGAATTGACCAGGCACCCTGGCTTTCATTCCCATCCCGATGCCAGCACCACGGAGTTGGCAGAATACCTTCGGGATGGTTATACCCAGCCCATCAATAGTCTAGTGGAGGGAGTGATGCAGAGTGTGCCAGGCAGTGCTGAACTACCGGCAGTACTCGCAGCCTCTGCCCGCAATCATGGGGGACCTGTTCCCGTACTTGACGAGGAAGGCCGTATGACCGGGCTTATCGAACACAAGCAGATCCTGGTTGAACTCCTCCGGTATGCCCATCAGCAAGCAGCCAGGGCAGATTCCAAAGCCTCGAATCATACGAAGTCCGGGGACAACGACGCCAACGACCGGAAGAAGAAGGGAAAGGCCTCGGTATGAAGAAAAACCACACTGATTCCATCAGAGCCAGATCCCTGTTACACAAGAAGTATCTGGCCATACATGCAAGGCAGTCAATACAAGATGTCCTTGAGCTGTTGGCCAACCAGGACGAGACCCTATCCATCCTGGTGACCGATGCTGATGGCAAGCCTCTGGGCTGCCTGAACGCCGAACTGCTATTACTGTATCTGATGGATGGTTCCATTGATGAGCTCGACTCTGGCGAGATGCCTTCCGGTTTTGCCGGAAAGCTTTCCAGCCCGGTCGCAGTACTCCAGCTGGAAAAACTGGTAAGACTGGCCCCGGATGACAATCTGGCCATCATGCTGCTGCGGGCACGGGAAGGCAGCTCTGAATGGTTGCTGGTCTGCGATGGAGACAGGATCATCGGTCAGGTAACCATCAACGACCTGTATCTGGCGGCAGCTTCATTAACCCTTGCGGGAGGAGAAGCCGACCTCCCCTTCCAGAAACACTGATTTACATGGACACTACCGGCATCGGGCATTCCCAACCAAGTCCGGATCTGACCGACAGCCCCGGGGATATCCGGTTGCAGGATTCCAGCGCAGATTTCATTTCCGACAGGGTCAAGCGTGGTGATTATTATTTCATCAACCTGAACCCCGATCCTGGCAGTTCACTGAGTGTGGTTTGTGGCGGCAGGGAAGTCTGCGACGATG
>MIBM01000180.1:0-3586 GCA_001830645.1 Spirochaetes bacterium RIFOXYC1_FULL_54_7 | reverse complement strand
TGGAAGGCTGAGCCTTGCCAACCAGGAAGACGGCAAGTCCAGCCACAGGCCCGGGCTCAGGGACTTCCCACTTGAACCAGGTACGGTGTTCTGCTACGGCCCCGGGATTCCACACCGCATCGAGACAGGTCCATCCTCTGCAATGGTCAAGTACTTTGTCGATTTTACTGGTAGTGAAGCCATAGGTCTGGTAAAAGCAGCTTTCCCGGACGGGACTCCCTGGGCTGTATCATCCGCCGACTGGATACAACGACTATTCGAGGATCTGAAAACCGCTGCCGACCACCTGACTGAATCCCGTGCTGCAGTCTGCTCACTCATCATCCGCCAGTTGCTGGTCATGCTGGCGGACAGGACACTCTCGGGAGTACCCGGCGAGATGGATCGCAGAGCAAAGTTCAGGAATCTGAAAGCCCGCTTACGGGAACTTGCACTCCAGGGCAACGACCTGCAGGACGCGGCCCAGGCCTGTAGCATTTCACCTTCATATCTGAGCCGTCTCTTCCGGCGTTTCGACACAGAGACACCACAACGCTGGATGACGCGCTGCCGAATGGCTTTTGCGGCGTCCCTGCTGCTGGATCATAGACTACTGATAAAGGAAGTAGCCACCCTGACGGGCTATGATGACCAGTACCACTTCAGCAGGACCTTCAAGATCATCTACGGCCACTCGCCGGATACCTTCAGGCGCCTCCGCACGTAGTTCCGATTTATCCATCCCTTCGTCTCATTGATCCATTTATCAAATGCCCTCCAGGGTTGAGAATAAGTAAACATCAACCAGGAGGGTACTCATGTCCAACTTGCCCAGCACGATGACCGGCGCCATATTGCCGGGAAACAGTACCGTAGAACTCAGGCAATTCGATGTACCCGTGCCAGGTAACGGAGAAGTGCTCATACGGGTTAAAAGTTCGACCATCTGCGGGTCGGACATCCGGGCCATCTACCGCGAACACCTGGGCAAGGGTCCTGAAGGCTACCAGGGTGTCATAGCAGGCCATGAGCCCAGCGGCCAGATTGTCAGGACAGGTCCCGGCTGCCGCCGCTTCAAGGATGGAGACAGGGTTATCGTCTACCATATTTCCGGCTGCGGTGTCTGCAACGACTGCCGGCGCGGCTACATGATCTCCTGCACCAGCGAGAAATATCGCAGGGCCTATGGCTGGCAGCGCGATGGCGGCATGGCAGACTACCTTTTAGCCGAAGAGAAAGATCTGGTTCTCCTGCCTGACCAACTGAGCTATTCCGACGGAGCCCAGGTGGCCTGCGGCTTCGGCACTGTTTACGAAGGCCTGGAAAAGATCGGCATCAGCGGCAATGACGCCGTACTGGTAACCGGACTTGGACCGGTCGGCCTGGCCACCGCCATGTTGGCCCGGGCCATGGGTGCGCCTTTGATTATCGGAACCGACATCTCTGCCAGCCGGCTTGCCCTTGCCAAGGACCGTGGCCTTTGCGACCATGTCTTCCCTTCCAGCCCCGACAACCTGGCCCAGGTCCGTGCCCTCACCGGTGGCAACGGCGTCGAGAAGGCTGTGGACTGCTCCGCCAACGCACAGGCCAGACTCACCTGTATCCAGGCCACCCGCAAGTGGGGAAAGATCTGCTTCATCGGTGAGGGTGGAACCGTATCCTTCCAGCCCTCACCGGACATCATCCATGACCAGAAAACCATCTACGGATCCTGGGTCACCAACATCTGGCGCATGGAGGAACTGGTCGAGCGTCTTGTGCGCTGGAACATCCGGCCAGAAACCTTGATCACCAACCGTTTCCCCCTGGACCAGGTAAGCGAGGCCTACCGCCTGATGGCAGAAGGCAATTGTGGCAAGGTAGCTGTGGTCTTCGACGAGGAACTCAAATGAGTGCAGGCAGATCAGGTGCCAACGCCACGCCCGGAGTCAGGACCACTACCGGAACCGGAAGCACTCCAGAGGGTCAACCCAGCAACGGGATCGACCCGGCAACCGTGCCGTACAAGGTCATGCCCGACGGAGCCAGGATACCGGCCATTGGCCTGGGGACCTTTGGCTCTGACAGCGTATCAGCGGAAAGGGTGGCAGAAGCGGTCATCGAGGCCGCCGGAATGGGATACCGCCACTTCGACTGTGCTGCGGTGTACGGCAACGAGAAACATATAGGCAAATCGCTGCGCACCATCCTGACCAAGGGCATACACCGGGATGAATTATTCATCACTTCGAAACTATGGAATGACAAACATGACGAAGCAGAGGTCATCCCGGCCTTCGAAAAATCCCTGGGAGACCTCGGACTGGACTACCTTGACCTCTACCTCATCCATTGGCCCTTCCCCAACCACCACGCACCAGGGGTTGCTGTAACATCGAGGGCCAAGGATGCCAGACCATACATCCATGCCGACTACATGAAGATCTGGCGCAGGCTGGAGAGTCTGGTGGACGGCGGTCTTGTCCGGAACATCGGCTGCTCCAACATGACCATACCAAAACTGGAACTTTTATTCCGCGACGCCAGGATCAAACCGGCAGTCAACGAGATGGAACTGCATCCCCACTTCCAGCAACCGCGGTTGTTCGACTGGGTGCGGGATCATGGTATGGTACCGATCGGCTTCAGCCCTCTTGGTTCTCCTGGCCGACCTGAACGCGACAGGACTCCTGAAGACAGCGTGGATATCGAAGATCCCGTGCTTGTGGATATGGCCAGAGCTCAGGGTGTCCATCCAGCATCCATCTGCATCCAGTGGGCCATACAGCGCGGCCAGGTTCCCATACCCTTTTCGGCCAGCAAGAAGAACTTGCTGGCCAATCTGCAAGCCGCCGTGTCCAGCCCTCTCACAGCCCAGGACATGACTGCACTGGAGGGAATAGACCGCAACTGCAGACTCATCAAAGGACAGGTCTTCCTCTGGGAGGAAGGCCAGACCTGGGAGGATCTGTGGGACGTGGATGGAGTAATTTTGGGCTGAAGACAGGATACTGGCCTTCCGGACAGGCGTCCCGACTGTCCGGTCCCCCTGGAATAACAGAGCCTTGTCCTAACGCTTTCCGGGTTCTGTCCGCCCGGCTCCGAAATATTTCTCACTCCGGTACCGTAACCATACCCTCAGCACCTGGGGAATCTTTCCCCTCTGCTCTTTTGAAAGTGTTTCGTAGAGTGATAGAGCGCGATCGCGTTCGGTACGGCAAGCCAGGTTGTTGTGGGCGTCCCAGTAGCCGCGGGCAAGCCTGATTCGCCGGCAGGTTTCCTTGATCAAGGCGTCACCGGAGAATCCGCAAGCAGGTTCCGGGCGTTCAGTAGATGGCATGATGCGAGTATAGGGTTTGCCTTCGGTTTGGATAAGCCCGCCATTGCTTGTCCACCAGTCAACCCTTGCTTATGAAGAAGACACCGACACAAATGCAGAGCATTCCGATGAGCTTGTACATGTTCAGTGCTTCCCCGAGGAACAAGGCCGAAGTAAAAATGATCGCTACATACGAAATACTGGAAAAGGGATAGGCTATGCTCAGAGGTAGTATTTTCAGGACATTCAGCCAGATCACAAAGCCGGAAATGTAGCAGATACCGCCAATGATGATGTCCGGCTGTCCCA
>MIBM01000179.1 GCA_001830645.1 Spirochaetes bacterium RIFOXYC1_FULL_54_7 | reverse complement strand
GCTTCCATGATCATGAATGCTTGGTCTTTGTTCAACTATCCACGGTAGCTGTATGAAACGACCGGGATACCAGGACCCTGCGTACCTTGTTGTCCCTGGAATGGCCGCAATGGTGGCACGGTCCTCATCGTGCCAGTTCCACCCTGTTCCTGCCGTTTTGTTTGGCAAGACGTTCGGCGGTATTGGCCGACTCCAGCAATTCCTGGAAGCGGGTATGGTGTGGCTGTATTGAAGCCAGGCCAAGGCTTATGGTGACAGATAAATCTTCTGCATGACCGGAGACCGGGATGCGCAGGCTTTCAACAGAGTTCCTGACGCGTTCGGCTACCAGCAAGGCTGTGGCTTGCGGTGTCTCAGGAAGAATGATGACGAATTCTTCACCGCCGTAGCGGGCAAACAGGTCTATGCCGCGTATACATGTCAGGATTCTGTCGACTACAGCTACCAGTACCTCATTGCCGGTGGCATGTCCATGAAGGTTGTTGAAGTCCCTGAAATGGTCTATGTCCAGGAAGGCAAGTGACAATGGCCGGTCCAGGCGCCGGGTCTTGGCAAACTCCATGATTCCCAGCTCCATCAGGCTGCGGTAATTGAAGATTCCTGTCAGGCCATCGGTAACCGACAGTCGGCGGAGTTCGTTGTACAGCTTGGCGTTCTCTATGGCGATGGCCGACTGCGCGGCTATGGTCTCCAGTAGCCGTATCTGGCGGGAATCGTAGGCATTTGGCTGCAGGCTCTGGACCGACATGACACCCAGTACCCTGTCGCGGTATATCAGGGGGACGCCTATATAGGATCTGGAAGGGGAGCCTCCGGTACGTACAATGCCATAGCTGGCATCAAGGCCTGGTGCCAGCGTGTCGGGGACATACAGGGAACTCCTGGTCTGGATGACATGGCCGCTGAGTCCTGGGTGGAGGCCGAGGCCAACGGGATCAAAGGGAATGATGGTGCCGTTGTCACAGAAGAGGGGAAAGCTGAGCCTGTCCTGCTCCTCGTCGTACAAGGCCAGGTAGAAGGTATCAAGTTCAATGATTCCCCTGCATTGTTCCAGTATCGTAAGCACAACCTGGTTGAAGTCCAGTCCCGAGTTGATGGCCATGCCGATGTGGTTCAGGGCAAGTAATTCTTCAGAACGTTGCTTCTCGGCTTCAAGGAGCCTCATCGTGGCCACGGCGAAGGACACATGGCGTGCTGCAAGTTCGCTTCGTGCCACTTCCTGTCTGGTAAAATGGTGGTGCGTGTCAAAACTGATGATTATAGCGCCCAGGACTTCTCCGTTTGATAGCATGGGCAAGCCAAGGAGTGATCTGGCAGGAAAGGCGGCAGCAATCCTGGGGCTGACATATTCCGTGTTCAGGGCATCCTCGACTACCAGAGTGTGCCCGGCTTCTGCTATGGCCTGGGTGAGCGTACGCTCCCCGGGCACCAGGGCAAATTTCCGGTATATGGAGCGCTGGGGACCATAGGCTGCCATGGGAGTGGTTGTACCCCGTTCTGGGTCCCATGAGGTAATGTAGCACCCATCAGCGCCGATCACACTGGACATACGATCCGCAAGG
>MIBM01000178.1:2054-9720 GCA_001830645.1 Spirochaetes bacterium RIFOXYC1_FULL_54_7 | reverse complement strand
GGCGGGAGTCGAACGGGTGCGGTGCGAGACTCGCAGCACCGCAGGGGGTTCGGGGGTCTCCCCCGTCATTACAGTGCGCCGAGCGAATGCGAGGATGAGCGGCCATGGACGACAGCGCGCTTTCAGCGCGCCATCCAACCCATTCCAAATACTCGAACGGGCGAAGTCCGTATGGCCGCGAAAGGGCACGGAGGCGGGCTCATCGCCGCGAACCGGTGAGCGGCAGAGAGCGCACACGTGCGGTGCGAGACTCGCAGCACCACAGGGGTCCGGGGGCTTGCCCCCGTCCAATAAAGGCGCGACCAGAAGCCGACTCCCGCCACCTCCTATCCAGAGAAAAGCAGTGCTTTCCTTTACATTCCTTAAAGTTCTGATATCATGATTCCATCTTTCTTTGAAGGTATTGACTAGCAGGGGAGAACCCATATCAAAAATGTCATTGGCCTATCACTACTACCCCCTCTCGTATACACCTCCAGCTGGGTCTCCAATGAGAGGATTCCCATATATCGGTATTGCACAATACCGATACTGGGGTATATTGAATGGGAGGATCGCTCGCGACCCAGCTATTCCTGCTGCGCCTCAAGCCACTCCTCGCGGCTCGAAAGCTTGCCTGGAAGCCGCGCAACAGGCGAAAGACTTTAGAATTCATGCTGGATGAAGGGCTTAGCGAGGATGACGCTTGCGAGATCATCTCCAAGCTGAAGCCCGAGTACCAGGCCAAGGAGCCTGAGCCCGATGACGATGGATCGCCTGGGGACGTCATGGTGTTCTACCACCCGTACACGCGCCAGGCACCGCCGGGAGACAAGATTCTGTTGTATATCAAGTTGAAGATCTGGACCGACACCAATGGGGATGCCGGTATCGTGATGTCTTTCCATGAAGAGGGCGATTATGAGTAATCCACTACCGTGTTCCCGCTGTGGAGAGACCCGAGGTATCGAGATCGTCATGCGAGAGGAACAGGTGACAATCAAGGGCAAGGAGATCTCCTTCAACGCCCACTACTCGCGCTGCCTCACCTGCGGAGACGAGTTTGAAGCACCCGGCCAGCTCGATGCCAATCTTGACGCCGCGCGGGAAGCCTATGCCCGGCTCTACGAGGCCCCGCCGCCCGAGGCTCTTATAGCCCTGCGCGCGAGCTACAACGCCAGCCAGAAAGCCTTTGGCACGATCCTCGGCTTTGGCGAACTTACCATGAACGGCTACGAGAGCGGAGGCACGCCCGACTCGACCAATCGACTACTCCTCAAGCTCGCCGCAGATCCGATCATCTTCAAGGCGATGTACGTGATCAACTCGGCGAGGATCGGTGTTACACAACGTCGCAGGATAGAAGAATCCCCGGGATTCAAAGCCGCTTCCTCCTTGCCTGTTGATGCCCGTCCCTGCAGATGATGATCCGGCTGATTCTTGCCACATTCTCGACTTCTTCCACTCCATGCAATTGACTTTCCGATAGTTAATTACAGCCGATTCCCGCCACCTCCAAACACCTGGTCGTTCAGGAAATCCGCTTGATTTTTCCCTCCCGATTCTTTATTTTAAGATATGCACTTAAGATAAAATAGAGGTAAATGTTGTTTTAGGTTCGAGGCAGGCAGGATGAAACGAGAACTCCAAGGCAGATACGTAACCATATCGACGGTGGGTGAGAAGGCCCAGGCCTTCGTGCCTACGCCGCTGCCGCCGCTGCCTCCCATCGAATGGACTCCGGAGCTACGCAGCAAGTTCGATCAGGCGCTGCTGGCGCTCGGGCGGTTGGACAGCGTTTCGACTTTGCTGCCGGACACATCACTGTTCCTCTACATGTATGTACGAAAAGAAGCCGTACTCTCCTCCATGATCGAGGGGACCCAGTCGTCCCTGTCCGACCTGTTGCTGTTCGAGTTGGATCAGGAACCTGGCGTGCCGCTGGATGATGTGCGGGAGGTCAGCAACTATGTCGCTGCCCTAGACCATGGTCTACACCTGCTTCAAGGAGGGCTGCCTCTTTCACTGCGCTTGTTCCGCGAGATCCATGGCGTTCTGCTGGCAAAGGGCCGTGGCAGCAATCAGACACCGGGGGAGTTCCGGCGCAGCCAGAACTGGATCGGCGGTACCCGACCAGGCAACGCGGCCTTCGTTCCGCCTCCGGCCGAGGAGATGCGGGAGTGCATGAGCAAGCTGGAACTTTTCCTCCATGATCAGCCGGAGCCGACTCCGGTGTTGCTCAAGGCGGCGTTGGCCCATGTGCAGTTCGAGACGATCCACCCGTTTCTGGACGGTAATGGCCGTCTGGGGCGTCTGCTGATAGCGCTGCTGTTATATGAGCAGAAGGTACTGCGAAAGCCGATGTTCTACCTAAGCCTCTATTTCAAAACGCATCGCCAGTATTACTACGAATTGCTCAACAACGTGCGTATGACCGGCGATTGGGAAGCCTGGCTTGATTTCTTTGCCGAGGCGGTCATCGTCACTGCCACCCAGGCGGTGGAAACGGCGCAGCAGCTCCTGGACCTCTCAAGCCAGGACCGCGACAAGATCAGCGGCCTCGGCCGGGCGACATCATCCACCATGCAGGTCCACCGGGTACTCATGGAGCATCCCATCGTCACCTCAGGCTCACTGGTAGAGAAGACAGGAATCACCCCGGCGACAGTGAACAAAGCGCTCGGCCACCTGGAACAGCTCGGCATCGTGAAGGAGCTGACCGCCCGGAAACGCAACCGCCTGTTCAGTTACGCGGGCTATATTGAGATCATGAATCGCGGCATGGAACTGCCGGGCAGCTAGGTGGGTTGAAGGGAGTGCGCCCACCCTATGATGGCGAGGCCAGCCCGCTGATCTTCACTTGTCCCTTTCCAAGCCTATGTCTTATACTTAGCCCAATGAATGATTCTATCAGCAGATTATCACCCACCCTCTTCTGGGATGTTGACCGCGAGACGGTTGATGTTGCCAGAAATACGCGCTGGCCGGTGGAACGGGTTCTGCAGCGTGACACCGGGAAGAC
The DNA here is from genome assembly GCA_001830645.1 of Spirochaetes bacterium RIFOXYC1_FULL_54_7. GTDB lineage: Bacteria > Spirochaetota > Spirochaetia > Treponematales > UBA12059 > MIBM01. The sequence goes on along the minus strand of MIBM01000178.1, from coordinate 6,719 downwards.
TGGCTGGTGATCCGGGAAGTCTACGGGAAAACCGGGCTCAGGCAGCTCATGCCATCCCTGCGCCTTGACCCTAAAAGCGCCAACTTCCTCAGGTTGTACTGCTCGCTATGATCGCACATCCGGAGAGTGTCTCGCATGAGTTCCTTGAGCTGCTGCCTGTTCTGGCTGGCCTGGACGAACTGCGCGGGGCTGCCCTGGGCGGAGGAACCTCGATGGCCTTGGTCTTCGGTCACAGAAAGTCAGTGGATATGGATTTCTTCCTTGGTGACCCGTTCGACTCCCTGGGTTTGCAGGAATCATTGGCACGTTTGATCCCCGGGATCCAGGTTGTCAATCGTACCACTGGCAGTCTTTGTACCTGAACGGATGGACCTGGATCGAGGTCAGACAGCGTATGGAAAATCTTGCCAGGAAACTAATTGTTGATTATACCTAGTTAAAGGATGGTTTATGGCAACTGCTTTACAGTCGATTCTTGAAGGTCTCAGGAATGTCGAGTTCATACTTCTCAGGAAAGCCGATGTTCAGGCTTTTCTGAAACGCGAAGCGCTCACACTTGCCGATAAGGCGCTTGCAGCCCTCTATGATGACCTGTTCGCGTTCAACGCGTATCTCGGCAGAATAGAACCATATGATGCCATCGAAGACCTGCCGTTCTGGGAATACAGTGTGTGCCTGGAATGGTGCGAATCCCATATGATGTTCGGTGGCATCTTTGATCTTACCCTGGAAAATGCGAAGCGCTTTCTGGGCAATATCCGTAGATACTTCGATTATCTGGTTTCCACAGGGAAGCTGGACGACACCTCGCAGATCGACAAGGCAATCAAACATATCTGTAGCGGTAAAAAGCTGAAGCTGGTAACCAAGATTCCCTATACCGGAAAGGAATCCTACACATCCCTTGTCATCGGGAAAGAGACGATAAGCTTCTCGATGTCTGATTACTGGATACTCGTGCTGCATGCGTCGTTGTTCGATGACAGCTGGACTACCTTACTGGAAGCGGCCTTCGGGCTCTCCAAAGAGCGGGTACAGCAGGTAAAAGACCTGAAGGCCAAAATGGGTCGGGCAGGCATGGCTGGGGTGCGGGATATAATCTACCAGGACGTATCCCGCGCTGACCTCGAACAAGCCAGGAAGTGGTTTTATGCCACCTCGACCTGAAGCAGCGGCAGGACAACCCGGCTCTTCCCGGCAGGCAAGGTCCGATACCAATCCTAGCCACCCAAGCCATTGCTGAAATATCCCAGCACCCGCAGGGCCCGCAAGGTGTTCCATTTGCCCCGGTCTGCCACGCTTTCCAGATCACGATAGGTCTTGCCGGCCTGCTTGAAGGACTTCCACCTCCCCTTCGCGTCCCTGGATCTGGCGACAACCGACAGGGCTGCATCCATCCGGGGGTCATGGGCAATGGCCGCCCTCTGGAAGTAATCCAGGCAACGCAAGATATCATACTTCCATCGCACAGGGAAACAGAACCTTAAAAACTCGTCCCGTATTACTTCTCCGGTGGTGCTGGATTTGTACAGCTCGTGTTCAAGGATGAACTCAATGCCCTGGGACCTGGCGGTCTTCAGCTCGCCACTGCGATAGGGATGCCCGGATTCCAGATTCCGTGTAAGGCCTTCCAGTACACTGATTGTCGTATGCAGCGAGCTATGTCGTGTGCCCCGCAGATACTCGCAATTCCAGCCACCGTCGGGCATCTGGCTGGCCAGAAGGTAATCGATCAACTCGTTACACCTATCAGTGTAAAGGCCGAAATAACTGATGATGTTCAGTATCATCCCATTGATGCATACATCGGAATTGGTAACAGTATGCGCATAATTGATTCCCCCATGTTCACCTCGGGGGAATCCCAGAAGCAGATCGCAGGACTCCCTGCACAGCCTGTTGCCGGGAGGAATTCCAAGCTGGACCAGCTCCCAAAGAACATAATGGGTACAGGTCCATTTTGGGTTGTATACGCCGGATCCCCAGTGGCCGTTTTCATGTCTTTCATCCAGCAGCAGTTTCACGTGGGCAGAGGTCTTGATTCGATGCCTCAGACCTATCAGACTGTGCTCGGGCTCATGAAGGAGGTCCCTTCGTACCTGGAATTCAAGCGCTGGATCGGCCTTGTCCAGCAGCCATGAAATAGTGTCCATTCCTGCCCTTTCATCCGCAGCCATCACTCACCACTTCCCAAGTCAAAGGAGGCGATGATCCTCTTCGTACCATTTGAATTATACCAGTCATGCTCGACCAGTTCCATGCGTGACACCTTTTCAGTACCAAGGTACAGATACTTGCGGGCCTCCAGCAAACTGACAAACGGTGCCGGATCCAACAACGGGGAAGGAAACCGGCAGAAGGTCACATGGGCTGAGCTGGATTCGTAACGCTCATCGTTCCTCAGTCCCCTGGCTGCCATCAAATGTCTGATATTTTGTCTGATGACTATCAATCTGTCATCATCATAGCCTTTGAGAAGGCCTGCGGCACTGCTGAAGACTATGCCGTTCAAGCGAAGGGAAAACCGGGGGACATTGCCGAGCGCCACATGGGTGATCAACCTGAATTCCTTTTCCTGTTTTTCATTCCTGGTGTACTGGTCAGAAGCCCGGATGAAATCAAAAACGGTGGTATGAAGGTCCTCCAGGGGGTAATAGTATTGCTCCGGCGCAAGGGCCTGGAATTGCCCGACCAGAGCAGCATATTCCTCCTTGATTCCCAGGACAGGAATGATCAGGGAGATTCCCCGTCTGCTGTCAACAGTGTGGTCTGACAGGTATGGATCGATCCCGATGTTACCGCTGCTGATTTTGTGGATATTGGCCTTGTAGATCTGCTTGTAAAGAGAAGCCGAACTCATTCAGACTCCTATCAACCTGGGAGCACTCGCGCATTGCGTCTGGATGTCTGGTGTACGGATGCCGGAAACTCTGGCTCCAAGAATACTCCTGAAACAGCACGAGGGCAACCAGCAATCTTCCTTGCATGTACTGGGGGCAGGCACCAAGCTATGAATCTGTGCCACTGGCTTTAAGTAGACTTCCAGCACGGGCGAAAGGACTCAAGTAGTGGTTCCCAGGTTCCTGCAGTTGAAGAAGCCCGACAGGGCCATTACCCTGAGCCTCGCCTTGATAACAATCCTTACTATCGGGATTCCGGGCCTATTCATCATGACCACCAGCAGGTATATCGACGAGATGATGGCCAGCGGTTCCATGAATGAAGCCAGACTCATCGCGGCCAGGATGGAGGCTACCTTCCACTGGATAGAGGCCAGCACAGTGGTGCTGGCGGACCGCCACTATCCAGCGGCATGGATACCGCAGGACTCCACGGGCTCCGACTTGATCGATCTTGACTACCTTTCCCTGCTTGCCAGCAAGTATCCAGAGCTTGTCGGCTTCCATTTCACCGATGCCTACGGCAAGGTTTTACTTAACACCGATCCGGAGTCGGGAACCCAGGCACTCCTTGATTCCGGCTACTTCGAAAGCCAGAGGGCTGATCCGCAGGAAGGTGACCGCTACTCCGATTTAAAATACTGTAAAGCTGGCGACAAACTTATCCTGCTTGTCTACCACCCTGTCATAGACAAGGGCAACTTCCGGGGTGTGATAGGCGCATCCATTGACCTTGGTTTCTTTGAACAACGAGACAACCACCATACCGCCGCAGCAGATGGTTGAAAGCGGCATGGAATCCGGTGTTGTCCAGTATGAAGGCAGGACCGATTCGGTGGTGCGGGTATTTGCGTTCCAGAAGCTTGTTTCATACCCCTTCTATGTATTGGTTGGACGATCGGTGAGCGAACAGTTCTTCGAGACCAGGATCTTCTGGATTTTCATGGTTGCGATCACCATTATCATACTGGGTATCATCTGGTTACTGCTGTATCACCTCAAGGCCAGGCAGCACCAACTCCTGAAAAGCACGGCTGAATTCCGGGCTATGGTGGAGAGCCAGCCCGATCTGGTATTCCGCTGGCTTCCCGATACCACCCTTACCTTTGCGAACAGCAACTTCATTGCCCTTTTTGATGCGGGTATGCGGCAGGACATCATAGGACGGCGATGGTTCGAACTGATTGAGCCGGAGGAGCAGGAATTGGCAGGCTCACCGAGGTGCAAACCGTTGGCAGGGATGTGAGCGAACGGCTGCAGACCCGGTTACGGCTCAAGACGGCACTGCAGGAAAAGGAGATCTTGCTGAGGGAGGTCTACCATCGCACCCGGAACAACCTTCAGGTGATCGGTTCCATCGTCAATATAGAAGCACAGAAACACCGGGAATCCGGTTTTGGCGATTCTCTGCTGACCATAGTACAGCGTATCAATTGCATGCGCCTTGTCCACCAGATGCTCATGGGTTCGGGCGACCTTACTACAATAGACCTGCTAGGCTTTGCAAGAATCCTGGCCGGCAGCATTGTCTCGGCCTACTCGAAGGAGCGGGAAATTGAACTGGAGCTTGGCGGTGATGCGGTGGAGGTCATGGTGGACGAAGCCACGCCCATTGGCCTTGGCATAAACGAACTGCTCACAAACAGCTGCAAGCACGCCTTCAAAGACAGCCGGAAAGGCCGGATACAGTTGCACCTGGAGCTTGTTGAACCCGGCACCTTGCTGCTCGGCTATCCAGACAACGGGCCTGGCGTGGCATCCGTTG
>MIBM01000178.1:1824-1966 GCA_001830645.1 Spirochaetes bacterium RIFOXYC1_FULL_54_7 | reverse complement strand
TGTCAATACCTTCCTCTTTAAGCAAAACGTTCAAGAGTCGCTTTTTAATTACGATTGTTGATCCGCCAGTGGCAGATATCTCTCTTCGCAATTTGCGAACATCTTCAGTTGGCACTTTTGTAAAATTTACAAAAACCATAGC
>MIBM01000178.1:1182-1818 GCA_001830645.1 Spirochaetes bacterium RIFOXYC1_FULL_54_7 | reverse complement strand
TGCTTTAAGCATTTTTCCCGCCTTTTCAATTTCTTCTCTTTTTTGTACTTTTGTTTTCATGCAATTCTATATTTTACCAAGCATATTTTGTGTACTCGGTTGTTTTTAAAGCTTCGCTTTAAAAACAAAAACGACCTTTACTCCAAAAGGTCGCCAAATACCGAAGTATGTTGTCGCCCCTCGGCAGGATGATTAAGCCAATCACTTGGCCCCCGCTGTCTTTGGAGAATACGCTAATAATAGCCTAAATTTGTTTTTTGTCAAAACCCATCTTAAACCTCCCCCTCATACCCGAGATCCTTGATAACCTTTAAAAACTTTTCTGGGCTGGCTTCCTCCTCATTAAATTCAACCTTAATTTCGGACTTTGCATAACTCCCCTCTGCCTTTCTAACACCTTTAATTTCTTCAAGCTCCATTTCAATACTCATAATACAAGATGCGCAATGAAGTCCGTTTAATTTTATTGTTATTTCTTTTTCCATTTCGTGATTAGTTATTGGTGACCTCCACCACATTAATTGTTCCCCGATACATACCCATTGAACACATAAACGGAATAGCTCCCGTCTTAGCTGGCGCAGTAAACTCTAAATATTTAGCAACTCCAGGAGGAATTGACGCTCTTAAATTCAA
>MIBM01000178.1:563-1155 GCA_001830645.1 Spirochaetes bacterium RIFOXYC1_FULL_54_7 | reverse complement strand
AAGTTCTTGGAGAATATCCGGATGAGGTTATATAAATTGTCGGATTATTATCGGCTTTATCATCTACCGCAACCCCAGTGTCGCCACTCCCCGGTATCGGCTCTACGAGATAATTTGGAGTGGTTAGCGAATTAAAAATGCTTGTGAAGTTTTTAACCCCAGCCAAAGCAAGCGCGCCATTTAAGCTCCAAAGTGCCAGAACAATTATTGCGACTGCAGCAAATTTATAAAACTTTTTTTGAAGCGCGTCTCCAAGCTTGGTCATAAAATATCCCAAAGCGAAGAATATCGGAATAGTCCCCAGAATAAACGCGAACATTATTGCAAATCCCAGAAACGGGTTCCCTGAAGATATTGCTAAAGCCATCATTGCTTGGGTCGTTCCACACGGGACGAGGATCGTAAAAGCGCCCAAAAGTACTGGCGCGAAAATACTTCGGCTTTTGCTTTGACTTCTAACTAGCTTGGTTAAAAATCTTGGTGGCTGGATTACAAAATATCTAAAAAACGGATGAAGATTTAACAAGTTGCCGGCGGTGCCTAACATAAAAATTATCACTGCGAACTGAAGCACTAAACTTGCAGTTACCGA
>MIBM01000178.1:0-523 GCA_001830645.1 Spirochaetes bacterium RIFOXYC1_FULL_54_7 | reverse complement strand
TTTTTGGGACCACCCTCTTCAAGTCGCTCTTCTTCTTGCTGAGCAAGCATTGACGCCAAAAGTCCGCCTTGAACCGCAAGACAAGTTAACCCACCGGTCAGTAACCCTGTCGTAAATATTATAAATAAATTCGTATTCATGTATATTGTTCTATTTTAGCTTTTTTGTTTTCAATCTCAAAGAATTGGCGACTACTGATACACTGCTTCCGGCCATGGCTATGCCCGCAAATATTGGATTTAAAACTATCCCGAAGAATGGGAACAATACGCCGGCGGCAACTGGGATTCCTATTATATTATAGATAAACGCCCAAAATAGATTTTGCTTCACCGTTCTAATCGTGTATCTGGATAAATCAATGGCTTTCATGAGTTTTTCAATATCACCGTGCAACAGAGTGATTCCGGCAGATTCCATCGCCACGTCTGTTCCGGTCGCCATTGCGATTCCAACATTCGCCTGCGCGAGCGCCGGAGCATCATTTACTCCGTCTCCGACCATAGCTACAATTCTTCCTTGC
>MIBM01000177.1:4908-8521 GCA_001830645.1 Spirochaetes bacterium RIFOXYC1_FULL_54_7 | reverse complement strand
TAGCATCGCGTAGAAAATCATAGGAATTGAAGGAGGGATGACCGGGCCGATGACCGCGGACGCGGCCGTGATCGCACAGGAATAGCCGTCGTCGTAGCCCTTCTCGCGCATTGCCTTGATTTCCATGTTTCCGAGGCCCGACGCGTCAGCCAGGGCCGATCCGGTCATGCCGGAAAAAATAATGGAAGCGACTACATTCACGTGCCCGAGAGCGCCTTTCCTCTTGCCGATCATCGCGTTGGCGAATGAAAATATCGTTTCAGTCACCTTCCCCGAATTCATGATTTCCGCCATGAAGACGAACAATGGCACTGCGATGAGGATAAAGCTGGCGTTCATATTGGAAAGCAGCTGGGTTGCCACCATACCGATTGTCGCGCCGGGACGCGTTGATAAAGCGAAATAGAAGATAGACGACATCATCATGCCGACGCCTATCGGAATACGGATAAGGAACACGATGATGAATGAAATGAAGAAAACGGCGAGGGCCAGGTTCATGCCGCACCTCCTATTCCCGAGGATTTGACGTCATGGACAATATCGATGATAACCCGCACGATCATGTCGGCAAGAAAGATCATGAAGGGGAAGAATGCGATATTCATGGGGATGAGCAGTACGTCGGATTTTTTGTAGGACATGAAGGACACGTACTCCCAGGAGGGGACGAAGGCCAAAATGAAGGCGAATAGCATCAGAATATTACCTGCTATACGCATGAGTCTCTGGGTATCAGGCTTCACCGCGTCGTACACCATGGAAAACGCGACGTGGGAGTTGTCCCTCTTTGCGTACAGACCGCCGAGCAGTGCAGTCCACACGAAGCAGATAAGACTCAGTTCCTCCGGCCACAGAAGGGGCTTGAAGAAATAACGGGCGACAATCTGGGACATGAAGGAAACAAAAAGAATAATGAACGTTGCGACCGGAATGTAAACCTCAATTATGTCGACCAGAAGACGACCGATTTTCATGAGCGGTTGGGGAATTTTCATCGGAACCACCTGAGTTAAGTTGAAAAACGCGGCCGGCTCAAATGAGACCGGCCGCTGGAAATCATTTGATCTTCTGGATTTCGTCGTACAGCGCCATATCCCAATCTTTGGCAAGGTCACTGCTCTCGGTCAGGTAGGAATTCTTGGCATACGCGGCGAATGCGGCGCGGTCGGGATTCTCGATGACGGTAAGGCCCTGCTCCTTGAAGAACGCGATGAGGGAGGCCTCATTGTCCAGGACTGTCTTGTCGCAGAATTCCCGGCCTTTGGCAGCGGCGGCCATGACCCATTCCTGCTGCTGCTTGGTCAGGCTCTGCCACTTCTTCTCGTTGATGGTCGGCCAGGTGGAGTCCACGACGTGGTTGGTCAGCACTATGTACTTGGTGACTTCATAGAACTTGGCGTTCTTGTCGGTCGGGAGCGGGTTGTCCTGGCCGTCTACTGCGCCGGTCTTGAGTCCCATGTATACTTCGCCGAAGCCCATCGGAGTGGGGTTGGCGCCGAGAGCCTTGCCCATGGCGATCCAGGTGGGGCTGTTGGGGACGCGGAGTTTCACGCCCTTCATCTGCTCGGGTTTGGTTACCGCCCCGACCTTCTCGATGAGGTTCAACTGGCGGGTTCCCAGGTAATAGGCGGTAAGCGGCCGGATACCCTGGGTAGACGCGATTTCTTCGAAGATCTTCTTGCCGATCGGGCCGTTGAAGGTCTTGGTCATCTGATCGTAGCTCTGGAAGGTGAACGCGGCACCAAACATGCCGAGCTTCGGAATGAACTGGGCATTCCACTGGGCTGAGGTGTAGATCATGTCCACCGTACCTTGGCGAATGGCGTCCTGCTCGGCCTGCTGGGTAAAGAGCTGACCCGAGTGATAGACGTCAACGATGACCTGACCGCCGGAAAGTCTCTCGACTTCTTCCTTGAATACTGTCATTGCCTTTGTGTGTGCGTCGTCCGGAACACTGACGGACGAGAACGTGAGTTTGACGGTCTCTGGCGCTTCTGTCTTGCCTTCGGCGAAAGCCCCACCGAGCAACATCACCGCGACAAGCATGACCGACGCGATTTTCTTGAACATTGATGCCTCCCTCTCTCTGCGATTGTGATCTATATCCACACGAAGCCGAAATGCCGGCTTCGCGCAGTTACCCTTGTCAAGGACGGTATCCGAGCCGTCTGGAAATCTCCATCCCCGCGCGTACAGCGAAAGGAGCCATAAACTCGATACGCTCATGCGTATTCCGTTCAGCGGGTCCGGAAAGGCTCAGGGAAGCGAAGACTTCTCCTCGGGCATTGCGGATTGGAGCGCCTACGCAGCGAAGGTGCTCCTCGTGTTCCATATCATCCACCGCATAACCCTGCTTCCGGATCCGTTCAACTTCCGCGAACAATCGGTCTTCACTATCGATCGTGTTCGCGGTGATCTTCGACAGGCCTTTTTCCCGTGCTATCCGCCTGATCTCGTCTTCACTCTGGAAAGCAAGAATCACTTTCCCTACCGACGTACAGTACAGTGGAGCCCGGACCCCGATGACCGAGTAAGTCCGCAAGCGCCGGCGCGACTCTATGCAGTCGACGTACAGCACCTCGTCCCGGTCCAGCACTGTCAAATGTACGGTCTCGTCGAACTCGACATTGAGCCCCTGGAGGAACGGCGCGGCGATCCGGCAAATATCCAGCTCCAGCCGCGCCCGGTTCCCGAGCTCTACCAGCTTCACGCCCAAATGGAAGCGTCCCGAAGATTCGTCGCGCTCAACCACTTTTTCCGCCGCGAGGGTTTCCAGGATACTGTGAACGCTACTCTTCGGTATTTCCAACGATCGGGCGATCTCGGACAAGCCGAGATCGGAACTTTCAGCGAGAAGACCGAGGATGCGAATCGATTTTAATACCGTGTTTACCATTTCACCGACCACTGTTCATATACAAGAACGCTGTTCCGATTTAAGAACAAAACGAAGGATATACCAGGAGTCATGATTCGTCAATATAAATCGCCTACCGTCCGCCCATTCCGGCGATTCTTTGCCGCATCGCTTCTGTCCCTTCGACTACTTTATCCAGAATCGCGTCAAGTGCCCAAAAGCGTTCCCGAACATCGAAGGTAATGACCCGGGACTTGATGGTTTTGAACGTCCCGATGCGCTTGTGGTACATTTTGGCAAGCACCGGATACCCGAACGCCTCCGAAAGCGACACGAGTACGAGGAAGGTGGCGAGTTCTTTCGCGAATTCCTGGTTCGTCCCACCCGAGGCGTATAGCCACTGGTAAAGATCAGGATGGAAATTGGTATTAACACCATTGAAACCCCGCGAACCGGCCTTCATCGCGTCCCACGCTATCGCCGCGTTGGCGTTCAGTATGGCCAGCGGCGTTCCTTTCGTGAGGGCGACGCGGCGCTTGACTGTCTCCAGATCGCAGGAGACATCCTTGAGAAGCACGAAACGTCCGGAATCGGCTATGAACCTTATTTCATCGTCTCCGAGTAGCCGGCGGTACGGTACCGGACATTCGTACATTCCGAGCGGCACATCCTTGGGCAGTTTCTCCATCAGCCACTTCAGATTTCCAAGAAACGTTTCCGTACCCTTGTTTTTCGGATCCAGGTGATTGCTCA
>MIBM01000177.1:0-4890 GCA_001830645.1 Spirochaetes bacterium RIFOXYC1_FULL_54_7 | reverse complement strand
CACCGGAATTGGCTGCCGCGAGGAGTTCCTCCACCTGGCTGTACGGATCATCGCTGATATGCCCGGAGGCGACCACGGGTATCCTGCCAGCGGTTTTCCTGACGACGTATTCAGCCAGCTCGCTCCGCTCCTTGAGGGAGAGGAATATCATCTCGCTGGACTGGCATACGGCGAACAAGGCATCCGAACCATTGGCGATATACCATTCGATCAAGCGGTCCAGACTTTCATAGTCGATATCACCGCCTTCCGTAAAAGGAGTGATCATTACCGGAACGATACCCTCGATTTTCTTTGTTTTCATACGGACCCCATCCCTTTCCGCTCATCGCAAATGAACATTTCCTCGAATACTATATATGGAAGCTTGGTATCCACTTCACTCAGGCGATACTAAAGGTTGTACTGTTACTGCTTGTCTCCGTGCACTGGTCATCCACATCGATGGCATCTGAATTCATCGATTGTCACATTCCTATGCTACATCTTGTAGTTACCTGAGGCAAGTGGATACTCAACCTGTTGCGGACATTTGCCTGATCCACCCAAGGCGGATATACTCAAGTAATGAAAGACCAACTGCAACAACTACTCGAGCAGGAAGCCACCCTGCAATTCGACAGTTTCAACGAGGACGATGCCTGGCAACTAGGCTGCCTGTCCGTTGACAAGGCCCGGAAGGACAAGCTGGGCATAAGCATCGACATCTCGACCAAGGACAAGGTGCTGTTCCATTACAGCTGCAAGGGTACCAACCCGGACAATGACCACTGGATAAGCCGCAAGAAGGCCGCGGTAAACCGTTTCGGCCACAGCTCCTGGTACATGGGTCTGAAGCTGAAGGAACAGAAGCTTAGCCTGGAGGAGAAATTCTATGTGTCCGAGCGGGACTTTGCGGTGCACGGGGGTTGCTTCCCGATCATAGTGCGCGACACCGGCATCATCGGTACCGTCACCGTATCCGGCCTGGCTCAGGAAGACGACCACGCCGTAGTGGTCGAGGTGCTGGAACAGTGCCTGAAGCAGAAGGCCGGAGAGTAAGCCATGAGCCTCAATCCTGTGATAGCGACTCTGGGCCGCAGGCTCCGTCTGGCGGTGATCGGCGGAGGCGAGGGCTCGTTCATAGGCCCCATGCACCGCCTGGCTGCCCGCTTCGATGACCGATACGAGACTGTCTGTGGCATCATGTCATCCAACCCGGAGCGGGCAAGGCTGGCAGGGGAGGAGGCCGGGTTCGATCCTGACCGCATCTACGGCTCAGTGGTGGAAATGCTGGCTGCCGAGGCTGGCCGGCCGGATGGCATCGATGTTGTTTCCATAATGACACCCAACGACAGCCACTTCGACTACGCCATGGCCGCCCTGGAGGCTGGCATCGACGTGATCTGCGACAAGCCCATGACCAATACCCTTGAGCAGGCACAGCGGCTGTATGCCAAGGTTGAAGAGACTGGCCTGGTCTTCTGCCTTACCCACAACTATACCGGCTATCCCATGGTCAGGCAGGCAAGGGCTATGGTGGAGGCTGGACAGCTTGGAGAGGTCCGGCTGGTGCAGGTGGAGTATGTACAGGGTGGACGGGCAGTGAACCCCCCGGGGACAAGCCTTGGAAGCGGAATCGATTTTTCAAAACCGCGTATGTGGAAGTTCGATCCGACCCGCGGCGGACCGTCCCTGGTGATGGGTGACATAGGCACCCATGCCCACAATCTGCTCCGCTTTGTGACCGGCCTGGAGGTGGCCGAGGTGGCGGCGGAGGTGGGACACATAGTGCCTGACAGGGTGGTGGACGATTATGCCGGTGCCCTGCTCAGGCTCTCAAATGGAGCCCATGGCAGTTTCTGGGTTACCCAAGCCGCGGCAGGTGTGGAGAACTGCCTGCGCATCCGGGTCAGCGGCTCCAAGGGCAGCCTGGAATGGATGCAGGAAGTACCCCAGCGCCTGGACTACAAACCCCTGGGTGCCCCGGCAGAGGTCAGAACCCCCCGGGGACCAGGCATCCTTCCTTTGGCCGCCCGGGCCTCCCGGATTGTGGCTGGCCATCCCGAAGGGTTCCCTACCAGCTTCGCCAACCTCTATGCCGATACCGCCGAGGCCATTGCCGGCCGCCGCTCCGGCATGGCAGTTGATCCCCTGGCCTTGCAGTTTCCCAATGCCTTCGATGGACTGAAGGGCGTGGAGTTTGTGGCCAAGGTGGTGGAGTCGAGCAACAGGAATGGTATTTGGGTTCAATGCTGATTTTGCACTTTTTGTAGTTTTAATTTACAATTTCCTGATCAAATCCCAGGGCTTGATCGGGAGAGTGAAAATGAGCGGAAAAGACCTGCATATCGGCTATGATGTCGGTTCCGAGACGGTTTATGCCGTTGTCCTCGACCAGGATCACCAGGTGCAACTGGTTTTACCGCCGTTCATGCATTTCGGGAATCCTTTCAACGCCCTTGCGGAGGCCAACGACGAAATCGTTGAGCGGCTTGGAACCTCCAGGATCAAGGGCTACGGGTTTACCGGGTTCTCTGGCAAACTGGTAGCGGAAAAATCGGGGAACCCCTTCTGGTATGACACCATTACCCTTTCAAAAGGGGCCAGTTTCCTTGCCCCGAATGCCAGATACATGGTTCATCTCGGTTCGAAGGATCCTTATTTCTTTGAGATGGAATCCGGGGAAGATGGAGAACCAAGCTGTGTTTCCGATCATGGCACAGGCACAAAATGCGGGGGTGGTTCAGGCATCCTCATCAGCAAGCAGGCCCGGAGGTTCTTTGCCGAGGCTGTGCCGGTTTGTGTAGTCATCGAAGCTGGTACCGAAGATGAGCGGGTGGCCCTGCGCAGACAGAACCGAAAGGTGCTGCAAACCCAGATGGAAGGCATCCACCGCCTTGCCGAGCTGTCGATGGGCAGTTCGGACAAGTATCTGGATGTAGGTGGCCGCTGTGGGGTGATCATCCAGTCCGATATGATCCACATGCAGAATTCCGGGGAGCAGATCAAGAACATACTCATGGGCATGTATGCCCGGGTGGCCAAGAATTACCGTTGTGATGTGCTCGGTACGCGTAGCCTCGATCCCGGCAGCAAGGCCATTGCCACCGGTGGAGCCTTCCTCAACAGGAGCCTGACCCGGGTATTCTCGGCTGAACTGGGCCTTGATCTGGATTTGCCAGAGCATTTCGACAAGGTCGGAGCCTTCGGCGCAGCTGTGAAGTCCATAGAAACGGAAAATGAATCCTGGTTCGACCCATCCAGCCTCAAAGAAGCTGTGGCCGCACACAAGGCAGGCATAAGCTTTGCACCCCCTTTGGCTTCTGCCCTTGATCGGGTTGTCGATATCAAGGATGAAGAGGCGACGCGGAAAACAGCTGGCGGGCTGACGATATTCAGGGAACCGGCCGGTATCATTCGTGTGGTCATAGGCCTGGATGGCGGGTCGACTACAACCAAGGCTGTGGTGGCGGCTGCTGATGATCTGGCAATACTGGCAGAAATCTGCCTGGATACAGATGGCAAACCCCTGGAGACAGCCCAGAAGATATTTGCGGAAATCCGGGATGCCCTGGAAGACAGAATCAGGGTGGAGGCCATTGCCTATACAGGTTCGTCTGGCGCGTTTTATTATAAATTGTTCACCAACCATGCAGTGGACCCTGGGGCTGATGGTTCCGACCTGGTCAAGGATGAGATAAGTTGCCACGCCGCGGGAGTGAAACTCTTTGACGACAAGGTGGATACCATTTTCGAATGTGGTGGCCAGGATGCCAAATTCACTGTCTTTGGCCGGGATGGCAATGTGCAGAAGGCAAAGATGAATTTATCCTGCATGGCCGGTACCGGTCAGTCCATGAAGAACATGCTGGACATGCTGGGTTTCGACTTCAAGTCCTTTGACGAGTATGCTCTCGCAGCAAGCCGGACGCCAGTCACCGACGAGATGTGCGCAATTTTTACCGAGGCGGGTGTCCTGAAACTCGTAGCCCTCGGATTTCCCAAAGAGGAAGTGGCCGCTGCCATTGCCTACGGTTTCATAGGGGGATATGCCAATAAATTCGTGGGCAGCGAAACCTTCGGTACCTATGCGTCGGCCCAGGGAGGACCCTTCAAGGGGCGGGCCTGCCTGGCGGCCCTTGCCCTGCATACCGGCTCGCTTATAAATGCCTTCCCCCACCGGCAGTTGTTCGGCGCTCTTGGAGCGGCGGCAGTGGCAGTATCCAGGGTAAAGGAAATCAGGGCCAGGGGAGGCGAGCCAGTCCTCCGCTGGAAGGGTTTCGCTCTGGCCAATGCCGTTTTTGACAAGAGTGTGGATCAGTGCAGCAAGGTCATTGCCGAAAATTGTGGCCTCCGGGACTGCAGACTACAGATATACGGGCATGGGAACGACCGGATTTTTTCCGGTGGCCTCTGTCCGAAAGGCAACACCGAAGCCACAGGCAAACGCGCTCCGGATTACGTTGGTCTTTACAAGGGCATGGTGGACAAGGAATTAAAGAAGTATGCAGTGCTGCCCGAGGAGGCTTGTCCTTCCGATGGTCCCCGGGTGCTCATACCCAGAAGCCTGCATTTCCTGAACGAGAGATCGGTATTCATGTGCGCATTCTACAAGAATCTTGGCTTCAAGGTAGTTGTCTCCCCGGAATCCAATGACCACATTGCCGATCTGGGGATAGCCAGGTCCCATTCCGAAGCCTGCTATCCATCCAAACTGCACAACGGGCATGCAGCCTACCTGCAGCGCTGGCTCCGCCCTGGGGTGGACAAAATGCTGCTGATCAATTTCCTGGGCAAGGGTGAGCAGGGAGCCGCCCAGAACCAGGCCAAGACCTGCCCCTATGTCTCCGGCGCGGGATTTGGCCTGGTTCTGGGCGGCTCCCTGCTCACCCTTGCCCAGGAAATTGA
>MIBM01000176.1:7136-15825 GCA_001830645.1 Spirochaetes bacterium RIFOXYC1_FULL_54_7 | reverse complement strand
AGTTCACGGATGATCTGTATGCTGCCGGCTTCCACACCGGTCTCCTCCGCGGTTTCACGGATGGCACAGGCTGGCAGACTTTCTCCAGGTTCCCTGGCTCCACCGGGCAGTGATACCTGGCCTGCGTGCACGCCTGGTCCATCTATCCGAAGGATCAGGGGGAAGCGGGTCTGTCCCAGATCTTCGTAAAAAAGTATCAATACCGCAGCTTCACGCCAGGTGGCTGCATCCTCTGGTTGCGGGGGGCTAGCCTTCCGGCGATATCCGGGCAACATGATGGTTCTGGCTGCGTCGCCTGGCAGGGGACTCTTGCTGGCGAGAAGCTGGACTGTGTGGGACAGGGTCATGAAAGCTCCTGCCGTCATTTTGACTAGCTCCTCTACCACGGTCAAGCCATCCGTCTATTCAAACTCCCTCGTATCCCTCTGTTGGAGCGCGAGCGGATCGGTGAGTGGATTTTATTAAAAATTCGTTCTTTTTTTGCTTGACAAGATTCTGGATCGACCTATAATACATCATAATACATTATAAGATGTATTATGATGTTATGTGGAGGTAGAAATGAATCCTGATCATCCAAGACTTTTATCTGCTGCTCTGGATGCGGTACGGTATAGAAAACCACGTACTGTTTATTTTGTAGCCTGTGGTGGTTCTCTCGCCTATATGTACAACCAGCAGTACATCCTTGACCTTGAGACCGATATCCCCGGATTTGTCGTGACATCGAATGAATTCATACACCGCAATCCCAAGGGACTTGGTAAGGACTCGCTCGTAGTGCTCTGCAGTCATTCAGGTGATACACCGGAAACAGTAGCTGCCACCTCCTTTGCCCGGAAGAAGGGTGCCCTGACAGTAGCCTACTCCTTCAAAGTGGGATCCCCCCTGTGGGAGGCTGCCGAATATGGCCTGCACTACGACTGGGGACCGGATTCCGATGCGTACGAGCATCGCGCCGGTATGGCTCTCCGTTTCATGTTCGGTCTTGTTGATACCCTCCAGCCAAACCCGAAATACAAGGCAGCCCTGGAGGCGGTAAAGAACCTGCAGGCAATCTTCACCCGCAACAAGGAAAAATTCGCCAAGGCCGCCGATGTTTTCGGCAGCAGCAGCAAGCGTGAACCACTGGTTTATACCATGGCTTCCGGTCCGGTTTATGGCGAGGCCTATTCCTTTGCCGTCTGCCTCTTGCAGGAAATGCAATGGGTTCATTCGGCAGCCATCCATTCCGGCGAGTATTTCCATGGACCCTTCGAGATAACCGACTTCGATGTTCCCTTCCTTTTGATGAAGACCGCCGGGGAGACCCGCCCGTTGGATGAGAGGGCTGACGCCTTCATGCAGAAATACAGCAAGAAGGTCACGGTGGTGGATGCCGAGGAGTTTGACTGGACAGGCATCGACTCGAACCTGAAGACCTACTTCTCCGCACCAATTTTTGGCGCGGTGCTGCGGGTCTATGCCGAGAGGCTGGCCGAGCACCGGGGGCATCCGCTCTCTGTCCGCCGCTACATGTGGAAAATGCCGTACTAACAGTTTCTCTGCTCCGCGCCTCGCGCAGAGCTAAAATTTGACCATAGGGGGTTTTTATGTTCAAGAAGATCGTGGCTATCACCATCATGATGGCCGTGCTGGTATCCTTCGCTGCGGCGACAGGATCCAGCGAGCAGCAGGCTGCCGCCAGCGGCAAGACGACGATACGCTTCTTCCACCGCTGGCCGATGGAACCGCGTTTCAGCTACTTCAACCAGATCGTGGCGGAATTCGAGGCCCGGAATCCGGATATCAAGATTGAGATGGACAGTGTCGAGAACGATGCCTACAAGGAGAAGATCAGGGTTCTCATTTCCTCCAACGATGTCCCCGACGTCTTCGTGTCATGGTCAGATAGTTTTGCCTTCAATCTGGTTAAATCCGGAAAGGTGAGGACGCTCAATGACATGCTTGAGAAGGACAAAGCCTTTGCCAATTCTTTCATAAAGTCGCAGATCGGACCCTTCACCTTCGGTGGAATTACCTATGGTATTCCCCTTACCATTGATGGCAAGGTCCTCGTATACAACAAGGCCCTGTGGACACAGGCTGGAATCACCAAGGAGCCCAAGACCTTTGATGAACTCCTGGTTATCCTGGACACACTCAAGACCAAGGGGCATGCGGTGCCGATTCTGGAAGGTCTGTCCAATGCCTGGGCTATTTCACACTACCAAGGTACCATGCTACAGCGCTATCTGCCGGCTGCAGTTCTTGCCAGAGATTATGCCGAGGCTACAGGTGAGTTCACCCATCCTGGTTACAAAGTGGTGCTTGAGCGCTTCCAGAAGCTTGTGGACTACATGGGGCCCAATGCAACTTCCCTTACCCACACCGAAGTGCGCAACCAGTTCATAGCAGGAAAGCTGCCCATGATGTACATGCAGTTGGCTGAGTTTGCCTATATCCAGGCTTCGGCAACCAAACCTGATTTCGGATACTTCAACTTCCCGGCTTTTTCTGATGGACAAGGCGACCCCGGACTTCTGACCGGTGCTCCTGAAGGCTTCATGATGTCCAACACCAGTAAAAACCCCGAAGCAGCAGAGAGATTCTTCAAGTTCCTGCTGTCAAAGGAGAATGCTTACAAGTTCGTGAAGGATGTTGGTGCTCCCGTAGCCGTCCTCGGGGCGGTTACAAACGAAAACTCGTATCCCGCCCTGATGGACGCCATAACCTTGATCAACAATGTCAGCGGTTCCGCTCCCTGGTTTGACAATGCTGTAAACATCAAGGTTGCCGATGCCTTCATGCGTGGTTCGCAGGCCGTTGCCAGCAAGGACAAGACTGTTGACCAGGTGGTAGCCGATATCCAGGCTGCAGCTAAAGTTGTAAAGTCCGAAGCTACAAAATAAACCATAAATGTTCTCCAGGCAGGGAGGTGGATGCCTCCCTGCCTGTTTTTTTAATCCTGCCCGATTTTAATGAAGGGAGTGGATCGCCATGAAGCTGAGGCAATTGAAGGCGGTAGCACAGCCGCTGGGTTTTATTCTGCCATGCATGATCATGCTTGGATTATTTGTCTACTATCCGCTTGTGCAGAATTTCATATTCAGTTCCTTCCGCTTTTCGGCGTTCTCACCGGAGAAGATCTTCATCGGATTCGAGAACTACAAGACCTTGTTCACTGATGAGATAGTTGTTACCGCTCTGCGTAACAATATCCGCTATGCTGTGGTCTCTGTGCTCATCCAGGTCTGTTTCGGCCTTGTCCTTGCTGCAATTCTGGAAGACCGAGTTTTCAGGCGATTTGCCCCTCTGTTCCGGACAACATTCTTCTTGCCGGTTGTAATCTCGGTATCGGTGGTATGTCTGTTGTTTGGCTTTGTTTATAACCCGATCGATGGCCTCCTCAATAAATTCCTGGAGCTGATTGGTCTTGGTTCTCTGGCCAGACCATGGCTGGGCTCAGGCAAGACGGCAATCTGGGCAACCATTGCTGTGTCCCAGTGGCATAGCACCGGCTATATCATGATGCTTTTCATTGTAGCCATCCAGAAAATCCCTGAAGAGTTGTATGAAGCAGCGGAGATAGACGGTGCCGGCAAGCTACGCCAGTTCTTCGTCATAACCCTGCCACAGGTAAAGGAAATGTTCTTTGTAAGCTCGGTCATTACGGTAACCGGTTCCTTCATGGTATTCAATGAACCGTACATACTGACCAAAGGTGGAGGACCGGGAACAAGTTCCATCACCATAGGGGTACACATGTATCAGTCCGGGTTTTTCAAGGACATGATGGGCTATGCGTCTACGCTGGCAGTGGTGATATTCCTCATTTCTGCCTTCTTTGCGGTGATCCAGATGACGGCCTTCAAGTCGGGGGAGGATTGAGCCATGACTTTTGCAAACATCCGTACCTATAGACGGGATTCCTTTACCCCTGTGCATTATCTGGTTTTCCTGATGCTGTGCATTGGGTTCATCCTGGTAGCCTATCCACTGTTCTGGATACTTATGTCCTCCCTCAAGACCACCGAGGAAATAAGCCTGTCCATCTGGGCCTTGCCCACCAAACTCCAGTGGAAGAACTATGCCAATGCCTGGAACAAGGGCATATCCCAGTATTTTGTAAACAGCATGCTGGTGACAACCAGTACCATCATTGGTGTAATCATAGTATCATCCCTCTGTGCCTATGGTCTTTCCAGATACCGGGGGCGCTGGATAAACGTCATGCTGGTGGTGGTTATGGGTGGGATGATGCTTAATCCGCAGGTGTGCCTTATTCCCCTGTACGGACTGCTGACCAGGCTAGGCATACGGAATACCTATCTGGCTTTGATCATCCCGTACATGGCATTCCGTTTGCCACTGAATACCCTGCTTATCCGCAGCTTTTTCCTGAGTGTTCCGAAGGAAATCGAGGAGTCGGCAACCCTGGATGGCTGTGGAGGATTTCAGGTCTACTGGCGTATCTTTCTTCCGATGTCCAGGCCGATACTGCTGACCAGCGCCATCCTGACCGCGTATTATGCCTGGAACGAGTTCCTGTTCGCAATCATTTTCATCGATTCGACTAAATATCGAACCATACCGGCCGGGCTGATGAGCTTCCGGGATGCCCTGCAGGTTGACTGGGGCCCCCTGCTTGCCGGTATGGCAATCTCGGCGATTCCCATAATGATCTTCTTCATTTCGGTCCAGAAGTATTTCATCCGCGGCATGATGGCAGGTTCAGTCAAAGGATAAGGAGCAGGCATGAGGATTATCGGGGTCGGAGACAATGTTGTAGACTGTTATCTTGACCAGAAAATGTATTACCCGGGCGGTAACGCGGTCAATGTTGCAGTGAATTGCCGCCGGAACGGGGTAGAGATCGTCTCTTATATGGGTGTGTTCGGCAACGATCCCGAAGCTGAGCATCTGAAATGGGCCTTGACCAAAGAAGGCGTTTCTTACAAGCGATCCAGGAAAGTCTACGCTGCCTCCGGTCATCCAGGGGTTAACCTGACAGCGGATGGAGATCGGGTTTTTGTTGGAGGCCCTCAGGATACCGCCCAACATGTTTTCAGGATCCGGCTGACAACGGCGGATCTTGAGTATATCACGACTTTCGATGTGTGCCACACCTCCTGCTATTCGGGAATAGAGCCGGAACTATCCCGGTTCGCTGGCTGTGTTGATCTCTCCTACGATTTTTCGACCCGTTCCGATGATGGATATATTGCATCAGTGAGCCCGTATGTACGGTTTGCTTTCTTCTCGGGTGCTGCGTTGACAGAATCCCGGATGGACTCTATCATCCGTTCCTGCCATGATGCAGGAACGGAAATTGTAGGTATTACCCTCGGGAGCCGGGGGGCTTTGTTCTCCCGTAATGGAGAACGATTCCGCCAAGCCATAAAGCAGGCTCCATCGGTGATTGATACAATGGGCGCTGGTGATAGCTTCATAGCAGGATTCCTGACCCGGTTTTATGATGGCGATTCAATGCCGGCGGCTCTGGATTACGCTGCCGACAGGGCGGCAGTTACCTGTGGTTTTTATGGTGGGTTCGGTTATCCTCATGCTTTTGAAACCTGAGAGGGAGTTTGATCTTGATGCTAGCCCAGACCAGCGCGCGCCCCTTGTACGAGCAACTCAAACAGACTCTGGTCGGGGAAATCATAGCCGGAGTCTATCACCATGGTGACCGCCTGCCCGGCGAGCTGGGTCTTGCTGAAAAATATGGAATAAGCCGTATTACCGTACGGAGGGCCCTTTCCGAGCTGGTGGATGAAGGCTATCTGTCCTCCCAGCAAGGGCGGGGCACCTTTGTAAATCACAAGCCTGATGAGCAGAAGCTACGGTCGTTTGGTGGATTCAGTGAGTCTTTTGATGGTACAAGGAATAAATCCAGCAAGATCCTATCCATGGAAAGCATAGCCGCCGATACAGATCTTGCCGTAACACTTGGAATCCCTGAGGGGGAGAAGGTCTGGTACCTCAGGAGAGTCATGTCCGAGGGTGGGAGGCCGTATCTGCTGGACAATGCGTATTTCATACATTCATTGTATCCAGGCTTGCCGGACCTGGTGCATGACAACACCTCAACCTTTGCCCTGATGTGGCACCATTATGGCATGGTGTTTGCCAAGGCCGACAAGACCATAGGTGCCATCCGGGCCGGTTCGGAAGAGTCCAGGCTTCTGGCCTGTGTTCCCGGCGACCCCTTGTTGTCCATCACAAAGGTAATCTATGACCGCCAGGCCAGGCCGATACACTACTCGCATTATTACGTACTTGCCGATCGATGCATCTACACCATGACCGTGGTAGGTGAGCAAACCGACATGGAATTGCACTACCAGCAGGATACCTGATGGTTTTTCCGGAATACTAACCTGAGCTCCTGTTCATACTGAGCGTCTTCTCTTCCCTTAAGCCCTTGCATAGCATGATGCTGTTCATGGCTACATCCATCATGGCCTGGCCATACCCGGTTTGCCCTGATCCAGTGTTTTGGCACTTCTTGGCAAGACCATTTTAGTGTATCTTTGATGTAGAACAGCGGAATGTGCCGCAGGGAGGTAACCGTGTCTGGCATCTGCATTCACAATGCCACGCTTCTGGCTGGCTATGCAAGGATGGAACGTTGCGCGGTTCTGGTAGAAGACGGGAAAATCGCGGACGTCTTTTCGGAACGGCGTTTCCTGCAGAAGCATTTTGATCCCGGTATGCCAGCCTATGATGTGGATGGCGCCTATGTGGCCCCGGGCTTCATCGATACCCACATACACGGATTTGCCGGATTCGGGACCGAGGATCTATCTATTGATGCAGTCATGGCCATGTCCGACCGTCTGGGGCAGTATGGGGTAACCACCTTCTGCCCTACGATGTATCCCATGTCCAACGAGGACATGGATGCCGCGATCCTGGCCTGCACCGGCGCCATGGGCCGCGAGACCGGTGCCCGCATAGCCGGCCTTCATCTGGAGGGACCCTTCATTTCACCCGCTCGCCTGGGTGTTCAGAGACCGGAATTTGTCAGAGCCGTAAGCCTTGAGCTTATGGAGCACTACTTCAAGCTGAGCCAAGGCCGTATAGTCAACATGACCGTAGCTCCGGAACTCAAGGGCATGCGCGAACTGGCCCTGTTCTGCATCAGCCGCGGTATTGTCCTGCAGGCCGGGCATACCGATGCCAGCTACGAGAATATGCTGGAAGGCATGCAGGCAGGCATCCTGCATGCAACCCACTTCTTCAATGCCATGAGCCGCCTTCACCACCGCGACCCCGGTGCGGTGGGTGCCATCCTCATACATCCCGAGCTATCCTGCGAGATCATAGCAGATGGCAAGCATGTGCATCCCGACCTGATCCGCCTGCTGATGCGTGACAAACCTGAGGACAAGGTGGTGCTGGTCACCGATGGGCTGAAGGCCACTGAGCAATACGGCTGCGTGCTGTATGCGAACAGGGAAGAAGTAGAACTGGTGGACGGCGTCTTCCAGCGCACAAGTGATGGTGTGATAGCCGGTTCGGCGCTGACCATGATACGGGGTGTGCAGAATCTGGTTGGCTGGGGAGTACCCATAGAGCAGGCTGTACGCTTTGCGTCCTCCAACCCTGCCCAGATCATGCAGCTGGGCAAACGCGGCCTGCTGGTACCAGGGCACGAGGCCGACCTGGTGGTGTTTGACAAGGACTTTAGCATATTGGCCAGCATGCGCGGCGGACGCTTTCTGAAAAATGAACTATCCCGGTAACAGCGCCCTGATCGTTGATGCAGGATACAGTCTTTTGCGGACTCCGGTGGTCAGGAACAGACACCGGGCAAGCAATGAAACAGGAGCAATCCATATGCGTTTGATTGTACTGAAGGATTACCAAGGGGTTTCTGACTGGGCGGCCAGGTATGTAGCCCGAAGCATAGCTGAGTACAATGCTGAGGACAAGGATCGCGATTTCGTGCTTGGCTTACCCACCGGATCAAGTCCCATAGGTATGTACCGCAGACTGGTGGAGCTGCACAAGGCCGGCAGCCTGTCCTTCTCCCGGGTGGTCACCTTCAATATGGACGAGTACATCGGACTCCCCTCCGACCACCCCCGCAGCTATCATACCTTCATGAACGAGCAGTTGTTCTCCCTGGTGGATATCGATCCTGCCAAGGCCAATCTTCCCAACGGCAATGCCCCCGATCTTGAAGCCGAATGCGCCAGGTACGAGGCAGCCATAGAAGCCAGCGGTGGCGTAGACCTGTTTGTCGGTGGGGTAGGATCCGACGGCCACCTTGCCTTCAATATGCCCGGTTCTTCCCTTGCATCACGTACCAGGGTAAAGACCCTTACCGCATCAACCAGACAAGCCAATGCCAGGTTCTTTGATGGTGATCCCGAGGCGGTTCCCTCTACGGCCCTTACCGTCGGCGTGGGCACCATCATGGCTGCCAGGGAAGTACTCATCATAGTGAGTGGCCAGAGCAAAGCCAGGGCCCTGCGCCATGCCGTGGAGGAAGGGGTAAACCATCTGTGGCCCCTGTCCTGTCTCCAGCTGCACCCCAGCAGCATCCTGGTCTGCGACGAAGAATCGACCATGGAACTGAAGGCCGGCACCGTGCAGTATTTCAACGAGATAGAGGCAGTGGGAGCCTGAGGCTCCTGGTGCCGTGCCAATCCCGCACGGTATGTATTGTCCTGCATGCCAAGGGGAGCTGTCTGGGGAG
>MIBM01000176.1:3126-7106 GCA_001830645.1 Spirochaetes bacterium RIFOXYC1_FULL_54_7 | reverse complement strand
CTTCCAAAGGCATTAAGGAAGGAGGGGAAAGGGCGCTATTCCCTGGAATTGTATTGACATTTTGTATGTACAGTATAAG
This sequence comes from Spirochaetes bacterium RIFOXYC1_FULL_54_7, assembly GCA_001830645.1. GTDB lineage: Bacteria > Spirochaetota > Spirochaetia > Treponematales > UBA12059 > MIBM01. The sequence goes on along the minus strand of MIBM01000176.1, from coordinate 7,027 downwards.
TTTCTCTATGAACTTTGATTGGGATGAATCGAAGAACAGTATCAACCGGGACAAGCACGGTGTTTCATTCGAGGATGCCCAAGAGGCGTTCTTTGATCCTCATCGGCTTATCCGTGCTGATACACTCCATTCAAATACCGAACCCCGGTTTTTCTGTTACGGAATGGTTGCCGACCGGGTCCTGACAGTCCGGTTTAACCTGCATGATGGATCGATCCGGATTTTTGGGGCTGCCTGGTGGTGGAAAGGAGCCTGGGAATATGAAAACCGCTGATCAACGTCATAACGAGAGGCCGGACATGTTCGCGCCGGACGGATACGAACTGCTCGATTCCCCAGGAGAGGTGGCAGAGTCCATGGAGGCGGCCAGGTACGCATATCCAGTATCGGAAAACTTGATGACAAGATCTGGGCTGTCATCATCACCGAATGATCCGGATTAATCCGCATCATTTCGGCCAGACAGGCCCGGAAAGAGGAGAAGAAGCTGTATGAAAACCTCTGATTTTGATGCGACCTTAGACGAGGGGAATTCGATACTCAATACCCTTGATCTGTCCGCTGCATACAGGCCCGATCTGAACCAGAAGCGAGTGAATGTGGACATACCCGTGTGGATGATCCAGGCTCTTGACCGGTAAGCGGAGAGGATTGGCATGAGCCGCCAAGCCATCATGAAGCTCTGGCTGGCCGAACGGCTCGAGGCACGGATGACCCAGGGTTGAAGCTGTGATTTGGGGGGGCTGTCCCCCGGGTTACTCCCTCCCGGAGTTCCCACCCTTGATCCTGTGCGGATTGTGCTCCCGTGAATCCGTCTTGGTCGACAGCTTCAGATCGGGAAAGACAGCCTGACGGGACTTTGTCCAATCCACGAATTCGGTCGAATCGTGCTCTGACCAGAACTGCCGTTCCTCATCTTCGTTCCTGAACGTCGGTAGCTCTTTCATCCCTGTTACATCTTTCTTTCCCTGTGACTCGTGTCGCGTGCCGATATAACACGGATTTGGCCATTTCGAACGGTAAAGGCAATAAACAACGCCCGGTTACCATCAGTCTGACCCAACACGAAAAACCTGCGTTCCTCTGCTAATATCCCCAAAGGCTTGAATATCCGGGATCTTTGAGCTACATTGTAGCTCAAAGGGGGTATTAATTATGTTGTCAAACACTGTGGTACGCGCTCGGATCAATGAGCAAATCAAAGAAGAAGCCACTATTGTATTAGCGGCGATGGGATTGACCGTGTCGGATGCCTTTCGAATCATGCTCACCCGCATAGCCAAGGAAAAAGCGCTTCCTTTCGAACCACTGATTCCCAATGATGAAACTATCGCTGCGATGAAAGAGGCTCGTCAAGGTGGACTTCCATCTTTTAATAGCACTGAGGCATTGCTGGCTGATTTAAAAGCGGACGATTGAGCGCACAGGAAAATTCAAACGTGACTACAAGCGGAAAGCGAAAGGTCCTCACCGGACGACTCTCGCAACCGACCTCATCAAAATTGTCTTAGCATTGGCAAACGATCAATTATTGCCGGATAGGTATTATGACCACGCACTCGTGGGAGACTGGAAAGACCACCGGGATTGCCACATCAAACCCGACTTGGTGATGATTTATCGAAATAGCGAGCCCCAAGTCCTGCAACTCGTTCGACTTGGATCGCATAGTGAACTCGGCCTTTAGCGTGCTTTAACTGCCCCAAAGTTCCAGTTAGGGTCTGACCCCAAGGGCTCGGCACAACCCCGACATAGCCTTTGTATTTTATGGCTGGGTTCATGCATGGGTTAAAAACATTGGCAAAGACAGCTTCGAGGGTCTTTTGTATTTTGCTGTTCATAGTATGATGATGCTATATGATGATATCATCATACAGGATTATTTTTTAGGAACTGCCAGAGTAGGAGGCAGTTACTGGCATGGCTAATGGCCTTGCTATTACCATAAAGTTCCCCGGCCACGGGTCTGCCATCCTCAAGCCGCATTAATTGTTTTTCGGAGCTTCATCAAATAACCATCCGAAGACTTGAATTTCTTCAGGGCTAGGGACAGTCTTCTCGGGTGGCTTTTTGGCTGGATAGGTCGATGGTAAGGTAGTATGTAAAAGTAGGTGGGATATCCCACCTATTAGGAGCATCCATGAGCACGATCAAGGAATACGACGCCAGGATTGATCTTAAAAAACGTGTGACCATCAGAGGCGCCCTCTATGACCATTACCACGTTACCGAGTTCGACGATGGCCGGATTGTACTCGAACCCCGGGAGTTGGTGGCTCCCCTGGAGCTGTCCAGGCGTAGCTTGGCCATGATGGATGCGGCGATGGTCAACTACAAGGCAGGTAAAGTATCCGCTCCGGTGGATTTGTCGACGTTCAGTGATACGGAATAAATCCATTTCATGTATGTCATACGTCTTGGAATCCCTGAAATGGAGACACTCTGTTCTGAGCTGAAAGCAAAGTTTTAATCCAGTACGCTGTCTAAAGACGAGAACCACCATAGGCTTTGAGCCCCATCCCGAGGACAAGGAGAAGGATGGGTACGACAAGGTACACTTGTCATCGATGAATATGGATTCTCCCCCGAGTTCCAACCCTTGATCCTATGCGGATTATACTCCCGTAACTCCAACTCATATGGTGTGCCGAGATGACACGGATGCGGTCATCACGAACTGTAAAGGCGATGAACAACGCCCGATCAGCGTTAGTCTTACCCAACACGAAAAAACTTCGTTCCGCTACCGAATGCTGAGAGTCATCGGCTATCGGGCAGGCGGATGGCAGAACTGGAAAGCGAACTGAAAAGCCCGGATATCTGACAATATCTCCTGGAATCTCGGATATCTCCAAAGCCAGGGACTGTCCTCATGGGTGGCTCTGAACATTCCTGCAGCGTTTTGAATATGCCATTGCCAACCGCATGGCCTCGGTCATCACCGGCGATGTCGGTGCGGGCCAGAGCACTTCCCTACGTGCGGCGGCAGACTCCCTGCACCCGGCACAATACTGCGTCATTCCCATCATCGCCACCACCGGCTCCCTCATGGAGTTCCTGTGCCAGATAGGTTTCGTCCTTGCCGACCCCCCGGTTTCCAACTCCATTGCCCGGATGATGGCTACTGTCCGGGCCATGCTCTCCGATGTAGCAAGCAAGAAGATGATACCGGTCATCCTGATCTACGAAGCACATCTGTTCCGCCTGGATGTCTTTTCCCAACTGTACACCCTTGCCCAGCTGGACTACGATTCCCGCACTCTGGTACCACTTGTCCTGTCGGGACAAAGCTCCCTCATCGACAAGCTCCTGTACTACACCACTAAGCCTTTCGCTTCCCGGATTGTCGGCCGCAGCCACATGGAGGCCATCTGCCACCACCCTGGACACGATTTACCTTTACTGTGGATTTTCCAGAAGTGGATTCTTGTCACCTATACCGGGTACATGATCTCCCGCACTCAGTCTCTCCCGGTGCAAGGCTACAGTTCGACACAGTGCCATGTTCAAGGATAGGTTGATTCTGATATAACCCAATCTTGTTCAGTGACGATGATCCGGTCCCCGTTTTTGCCTGTGCTGATTGCGTCCTGCGGCGCTTTTGGCCTACACTGGAAACAGGAGGCCTACATGGCAACTGAGTCACGGGCTCGAATCCTGTATATACCCCATGGTGGCGGCCCTCTGCCCTTGCTCGGTGATGAAGGCCACCTGGAGCTGGTTGGATTCCTCCGCTCCTTCGCCGCCTCCATGCCCAGGCCCAAGGCCATCATTGTTGTAAGTGCCCACTGGGAGGCTTCTGTCCCGACAGTCACGGCTGGGACCACGCCATCCCTCATCTATGATTATTACGGCTTCCCCGATGAGGCGTACCGCTTGCAGTATCCTGCTCCAGGGGATC
>MIBM01000176.1:1414-3062 GCA_001830645.1 Spirochaetes bacterium RIFOXYC1_FULL_54_7 | reverse complement strand
TGATCGTGGGTTTGACCATGGGCTGTTCGTACCTCTGGCGCTCATGTACCCCGAGGCCGATACCCCCTGTGTCCAGCTTTCCCTGGTCCGGGGTCTTGATCCGGCCTTGCACCTGCGGATTGGTCAGGCTTTGGCCACGCTCCGTGGGGAAGACATCCTGATTCTTGGCTCCGGGTTCTCCTTCCACAACATGCAGGAGTTCTTCAGGTCCCCTGGAGCCAGCGGTCAGGGTGACCCACGCAATGATGCCTTCCAGATCTGGTTGGCCGAGACCTGTGGCAGTTCCACTCTGGAACCCCATGAGCGGCTCGAGAGGCTCACGGCGTGGGAAGCAGCGCCTCATGCACGGTACTGCCACCCCAGGGAGGAACATCTGCTGCCTCTGCACATCTGTGCTGGCGCAGCCAGCGTAGCTGGCATTTCCGGAAGCAGAAGCGCCCGATGCCAGGAACTGACCGTACTCGGCAAGCGTTCCCTTGTTGCCTTTTGGGATTCAGATCGATAGTTTTAATAGTTGCTGGATATTTTCGGGCCTGTGCCACACCACCGCCCATCGCGAACAGGAGGCATGCATGGATACCGAAGTCTTTGAAGATCCCGATGTGCCCTGGAGGCGCCGGTTTCTGTCTCCTGCCTATCTGGTATCGGAGCTTGCACGGAATCATGCCAGGCGTGGAATAGTACTGGCCAATCCGGGAGACAAGCAATGTTACTACACCTGGGACGTTGAAGCCGGGTTGCTTGATCCGGTATTTCCCGCTCCTGGGTGTGTTCCCTGGACGCCTCTGCCCTGGGCCATCATTTCTCCTTCAGGCCGGTACATCTACAGTTTTCTTCCCGCGGACAAGGTGGTGGCCGAAGCCGCAACCGAAGGACACTTCATTCGCAGGCCTTTTACCGGCGGTGAGCCTGAGGTACTGGCTCCTGGGTTGGGGCCACTGCTGCCGACGGGCTTTGCCCTGGCCGGCAACGGCCGGCGGCTCGGATTCCTGCGATCCACCGGGCAGACCCGCAAGGAGACCGAGCTGTACTGCATCGACCTTGACCAGGACGAAGCCATGGAACCTGCCCGCCTGGTTGCCGCAGGTCCTGGCTTGCTGAACGGCTTGCACCTATCCGAGGATGGCAAGCTGGCCTTTGTGGTCTACAAGGTTTTTGGTGGACCAGACCACGGAATCAGGGTGACCGATACCGCTACAGGAAACATCACGGCAAGTCTTTCGGTGCAGGGGGTATGCTTCGAGCCTTGTGCTGTCTCTCCGGTTCCGGGCGACCCCCGGGTGGTGTTGATGCGTGAAGCGGGTACCAGGATTTCGGCCTTGGTATGGAACCCTTCCAATGGCAATATCGACTACCTGCCGTACGAAGGCGACCATGGTTCCCTGCGTGTGGCTAGCTGGTCTTCGGATGGTGACAAATTGCTGATCGACAGGTTCGAGAAGGCCAGACAGACCCTGCTTGTACACTCCATCCGGCAGGAAACCGGGGTAGCCCTGCCGTTCCATGGCCGATCGTTCTGCTCGTACTTCAAAGACCATCGGACAGTCATAGTCCACCGTTCCGAAACGTCCCTTCCTTCCATGATCGCAAGCTACAGGACAGCCGATCTTGACGAACCTGCGGTCCTGCACTCTGTCCCAGCCTCAGC
>MIBM01000176.1:0-1322 GCA_001830645.1 Spirochaetes bacterium RIFOXYC1_FULL_54_7 | reverse complement strand
TGCAGGGTTGGCTTTGCCTGCCCGATGGAGAAGGTCCATTCCCGGCGGTGATGGACATTCATGGCGGGCCCTTCCTGGCCAGGGCGGAATCATACCAACCCGAGGCCCAGGCCTGGGCAGATAATGGCTACGCCTGGTTCTCGATCAACTACCGAGGTTCAGTAGGCTTCGGGAGTGGCTTTTCAGGAGCCATAACCGGAGATCCGGGCAAGTTGGAGGTGGAAGACCTTGAGTCAGCCAGGAACTGCCTGCTTTCCAGAGGGCTGGCATGGCCTGACCGGATCTTTCTGACTGGCTGGTCCTACGGCGCTTTTCTGGCCCTGCTGGCTCTTGGCCTGAAACCATCGTTGTGGGCCGGAGCGGCTGTGGGCAATGCCATGGCAGACTGGACTGCTGGCCATGCGGAGCTGGATGTCGCAGGAAAAGCAAGCATGGAAGACCTCTTTGGCGGTTCACCGGTAGACAAACCGGAGGTGTATGCCAGGGCCTCTCCGATTACTTATGCCAACTCTGTCTGTAGCCCCTGCCTGGTGGTGCAAGCCAGGGATGACGGTATTACACCGCCCCGACAGTTCGGATCCTATGAGCGGACGATGAAAACCCTCGGGAAACACATCGAGGTTTACTGGTATGACGGAGGCCATGGGAGCCACCATGAAGACTCGCGCCTGGCCCTGGATTTGTTTGGGAGGATGCTGGAATTCGTGAAGGGGCTGCGTTCCTAGCCCTGCACTGGAAAATCCATCCACGACCACCAAACCGGTATTTCAGGTTTGATACCCCCCTGTCCGGGACAGCACTCTGTCCTGCAGAGGTATCATCGAGAAATTCAAGAAAAGGAGAACTGTTCATCATTCGCGTCGGTGACCTTGGTTCATCACGATGATGGCATGTCGGAAGTCGCTCAAACGGCGGGGTTTCCATAGCCTTTTCGCCCGACAAGTCGAGAATGAGGCTGTCAGGGCGTTGTCGCAGGAAACGAACCCTGTGCTCATATCGTTGAAACCGGTCCCGGTCTGTATCGTTTCAAGGTCGGAGCTCGTGACTAGTGTCTCGAAGTTTAGGGGAAAACATTGTTTTTTTCCCAAAAAAGGCGCAGGCACCATGGTTTCCATCGGCGTAGGTGGTGGTATGGAACAAACAACCCTTCCTTCAACGCCAATCCTTGTTCCGCCCTTCTGTCCGAACAGGGACTGTATCCACCACCTTCGGCCCCAAGGGCCGGACTGGTGGGACAAGGACGGCTTCCACAAGACCAAAACCTTCGGCTTGGTGCAGCGCTTCGTCTGCAAGTCCTGCGAGAAGACCTTCTCTACCCAGAC
>MIBM01000175.1:1583-8697 GCA_001830645.1 Spirochaetes bacterium RIFOXYC1_FULL_54_7 | reverse complement strand
AGTACCTGAAACGTTTGATGGACTCCGAGGCAGAGCTCGATACACTTGCTGCCAGAACCGAGGAGGCACGGGTAGCTTCTCAATCGGCACAGTCGGCGTATGAGAGCTATCTCGGGAACTTGTCGCTGGACCAATAGTTGGCGGCTTCTGCTGATCCTTTGCCGGGTCTTGCTTGCTTTATGCTGGATGGTTGAACAGGGGAGACAATCCTGCGGCTTCATCCATCAGGGTCTGCTGTTCTGCGTTGTCCATCGGAACAAACGACGAGGCAGTATCTAGAGCTTCCTTGTATAGTTCATAGTGGCCAGGTGGAATGGCAGCGCATATATCCTGGCTAAGGGTATAGCGGAGGGCTTTCCGGCGCAGTTCTGCTGATTCAGCAGGTTTATACCAGGCCTTCTGGTAGGTGTGGGCTTCGCCATCGGCCCATGGGGTTGTGGCCATGGCCTTGAGGGCCATTCTGGCAGCTCCACTCTGCTTTGCCCGCTCCAGTATCTGTGTGCCGAAATTACCCTGGGAAACCATGACGAAATTAAGGGGGAAGAGGACCGAGTCAACTGGAAAGGCATCCATCAAGGCAAGGGCAGCTACAACAGAGTGGGCAGAGAAACCCAGGTATCGTACTAACCCCGCATCCCTGGCTCTTAAAAAGGTTTCTGCTGCACCCTTGGGGCTAAGAATCTGGTCCACTTCTTCCATAGTGGTTACCGCGTGGAACTGGTAGAGGTCAAAATGATCGGTGCGCAAGCGTTCAAGGGAGAGTTCAAGCTCGGCCTGAGCTCCTGCAGCATCCCTCTTGCCGGTTTTGCATGCCAGAAATACCTTGTTCCGGTAGGGCTCCAATGCTATGCCAAGCTTGAGCTCCGCCTCACCATCGAAATAGCTAGGTGCTACATCGAAATAATTGACACCCCGGTCTATCGATTCGGAAACATAGCGATTACCGCATGTTTGATCCTCGCTACAGACCAGTATTCCGCCAAAACCGATGATCGAAAGTTGTATCCCGTCTTTGTACAGACGTTTCGGAACTGAACCCTGTGTGGTAGTGCTCATCGTAGTCCCCTTGCAGTTCAAGTATAGCCTGATACATGGCTCCAGGCCAGTTCAGATTGTTCAGTCTGCCAGGCTTGAACGCACCTCAAGAATTTTTGGCAGCTCTTCGATGAAGATATCAACCAATCGGGGTGAAAAGTGTTTGCCTCTGTTTTGGGTGACGTATTGCACAGCTTCTTTCTCTGTCCAGGCTTTTTTGTAAGGCCTTTCCGATGTCAGGGCATCAAAGACGTCCGTGAGCGCTACTATCAGGCCCGATTCTGGAATGGCATCACCTTGAAGGCCCTTTGGATAACCGCTGCCATCCCATCTTTCATGGTGGCTCGAGGCTATTTCTTCGGCAAGTCGTAACAGTACTGAGGTGTCACCACTGAGGATATTCGCTCCAATGGTCGTGTGGGTCTTCATGATTGCCCATTCTTCGCCCTGCAATTTACCAGGCTTAAGCAGAATTGAATCGGGGATGCCAATCTTGCCGAGGTCATGCATCGGTGTGGCATGAAGCAGATTTTCAAGTTCCTGGGTCTGCCATCCAAGAGAACGTGCAATGATCACCGCTGTGCGGCTGACCCTGACAATGTGTCTGCCTGTTTCATTATCACGATACTCGGAGGCGCGTCCCAAGCGTTGCACTATCTGCAACCGTGTTTCCAGAAGCTCGTCCGTACGCGCGCGTACCATACCTTCGAGGTTTTGTTTTTCTGCATGTACAAGGCTGTGTGCTGCCTGGACTTCCAGCATTGTATGCACCCGGGCCAACAATTCATGCAGGTCAAAAGGTTTTGTTATATAGTCCCTGGCCCCTTTCTCAAGGGATTGCAGCATGTACTCCCTGCCGTGCTGGGCCGTGAGCATGACGATGGGGGGAAGCAGAGGATCACCAAGGTCTTTGAGTTGGGCAAGAATCTCATAGCCATCGAAATGGGGCATGTTCAGATCGAGGAGTATGAGGTCGGGTCTTGCGGTTTGATATTCCTCAATGACCTTTCTCGAATCCTGAATGGGAACGATGTTCAGGTATCCCTGGCTTTCAAGCATTCGTGTCAGAACTTTGAGATTGACCGCTTCGTCATCCACTATCATTATGCGTGATGATTTCAGTTCGGCTGGGTTGTCATTCATTGGGATTTCCATCATTCAGTTCAACAGTATGTTTGGTTACCAGACAGCGGGACACTACTCCAAGAAGGTTCAAAATATCCAGTGGTTTAGTTAGATAGGCTTCGAATCCAGCTGCCGCTCCCTTTTCCAGATCATGAGGCATAGCGTGGGCACTGATGGCTACCACCGGCAGGTCTTTGCCCCACTCCATCATACGTATCAGGCGCAGGACTTCGAAACCGTCCAGTTCCGGCAGGTTGATGTCCAGGAGTATCAGATCTGGCTGATGGATAGCGGCAATCTCCAGTCCAAGGGAGGGGCTTTGGGAGGTAATCAGTTCCAGATGTTTTTGAGTTTTAAAAATTTGTTCCATAAGGCGCAGGTTTGCCTGATTATCCTCTATGTATAATACCTTGAAACGCTTTCCATTGTTACCAACCGGAATTTCCTGCTTGATAACCGAGGCGGTTATCGGAGCCGCTCGCTGGACTGACGGTCCAGTTGCAGGCTCAGGTAGTTCGAACCAGAAATTACTGCCAATACCCGGTTTGCTCTTGGCTCCAATGCGTCCACCCATAAGTTCTACAAGGCGTTTGCTTATGGTCAGGCCTATGCCGGTTCCTTCAATCTCGCTGTTTTCTGCGCCCAGGCGATTGAAAGGCAGGAAGAGTTCCGGCATTTTATGCTCAGGGATCCCAGTGCCGGTGTCTGAAACTGTAAAGCGAACCATGTCTCCTGCATTTACGATTTTTATATCAACTGCGCCATCTTTTCTATTGTACTTGATGGCATTGGACAGCAGGTTGACGAGCACTTGCTTGATACGGACTCTATCTCCTGAAACCATCAATTTGGGGGAGCAATCATACCGCAGGGTAACGTTCTGCCTGGTAGCGACAGAATCGACCAGATTCAGGCATTCCTTCACCAGGGCAACGCACTCTACAGTTTCAGGTGTAAGCTCGATTCGGCCCGATTCCACTTTGGCAAGATCAAGTACCTCGTTGATCAGTTCCAGCAGGTGGCGGCCAGCCTTGATTATTTCCTGGACATAGTCCGTATGTTGGTCATCCAGATTGCCGTCCATTTCCATCAATTGTCCAAAACCAAGAATGGCGTTCAGGGGTGTACGCAGTTCATGGCTCATGGAAGAAAGGAATTCACTCTTGGCCTGGTTTGCCTTTCTGGCAGTTTCTTCGCTCTTCCTCAATGCGGTTTCCGCGTTTTTTCGCAACGTAATATCCTGGGCAAGACCGAGCAGGTGGGAAGGTCGCCCTTCTTCATCCAGAGTCCTGTTGCCGTTTTCCTGGAGCCATCGCAGGGATCCGTCGGGTAGTATGCATCGGTGTTCGACCTGAAAGGTGTCGCCGTGTATCAGGCACCTTCGTATTCTATCCATGACGACTTTCTTGTCCTCGGGATGAACGGCAACAAGAAAATTCCTGTAATAAGTTTTCTGCGCTTCCCTATCCAAGCCAAAGATCGGTGCGATCTGTTCGGACAGGAATAATTCGCCTGCTCTGATATCCCAGTCCCAGGTTCCAATGTTTGCATAATCCTGGGCCCTGCGCAATCGTTCTTCGTTTTCCTTCAGTTTCTCCTGTACCTCTACAAGTTTGTCTACAACATTGCACACGCCGATGAAATGGGTAAGTTGCCCTTCCTCACTCCATACAGGGGCAATCCGGATGTCATTCCAGAAAGGTGTTCCGTCTTTCCTGTAATTCCTGATCAGGGATTGAGTGGATTGTCTTTCTTTCAGTCCATTGCGGATTTCACGCAACCCCTCCTGATCATGGTCATTGCGTTGCAGGAACCGTGGATTTTTCCCCATAACCTCCTGGATGGAATAGCCGGTAAGTTTTTCAAAAGCACTGTTTGCATACATTATTGGGTAATCCGGCTGCGTAGCGTCTGCGATCAGGATATAGCCGGGAGCACTGTCCATGGCCTGCACCTGGAGGCGTATGCGTTCCTCCAGGGTCTTGCGTTTAGTGATGTCTTCCTTGAGGGCAAAGAAATGGTGTATCCTGCCCCTTTCATCCTGTACCGGTGATATGACAGCCTCTTCCCAGTACAGTTCACCGTTCTTTTTTTTGTTGTGGAAAGTGCCATGCCATGATTTTCCCGAGAGTATTGTATCCCACAATTCCGTATACGTAGACATGGGAAGTTCTCCGGATTTGAGGAACCGTGGATTCTGGCCTCTTGCCTCTTCAGCGGTATAGCCGGTGACCGAACTGAATTTTGGATTGACGAATTCGATACAACCCTGGGCATCAGTGATCACCATGGAGACAGGACTTTGGTCAACAGCATGTTTGAGTATGCTCAGCTCTTGTTGGGTGCTGATCTGTTTACCTAGATCACGGAAAATGACGACTGCACCGTCAATTTCAGTTTCGGCGAAGATTGGACTACTTGATACCTGTACCGGGAAGAAGGTGCCATCCTTGCGGATGAAATGATCCTCCCCATGGAAGGGGACTCCATGTTGCAGTGTCAGATGAACCGGGCAGAAATCGACTGGATATGGCTCCCCGTCAGGATGGTGGTGATGCCAGACCAGATGGCTGTTCCGGCCGAGCAACTCTTCCTGGGTATAGCCAAGCATGGCAGCCGCGGCTGGATTGACAAAGGTATGCTCGCCTTGGGCATTCAGGCCAAAGATGCCTTCAACGGTTGTATCAAGAATGGAGCGGAAGAGCTCCCCGGTCGTGCACTTGTCTTCCGGGCATTGCCGATACCTGGTTTCCAGCAGCGACAGGTGTTGGGAAGCTTCGTAAGACAGGCGAAGCTGGCGGATACGCAGGGTAGCCTCAGGCTTGTCGATGGGCTTACGCAGGATCTCGCTTGCGCCGGCATCGATGGCTTCCTGTAACAAATCTTCATCCATCTCCTGGTCAATCAGCAGGAGGACCGGACATTTCGCGAATCGTTTGTCACTGCGAATCCGTTCGATCTGCCCGGGAGTACCGTTTCCGGTTTTGGCCCCATCGAGGATTACCAAGGCCGGAACCACCTCAGGCCCCTGTGCCAAGCCTGCTTCTATGGATGGAATATTCAGAACCTGGTATTCTTCTGCGGGATAGACAGTTGCCAGTATGGTGCCGAGCAGTTCATCTTCCGTATTATATACCATTAAAATAGTCACTTATTACTCCATCCTCGCCCCTGCGGTGTACAGTCTTTTCCTCGACCAGAGCGGCAACCGGTACGGCTCCATTTTGGTGTCGTTTTTTTGAAGGACCAACAACATTCTTGGATAAGAACAGAAACCAATACTATTAAACAATAAACCTCGTCCGGAAAGCAACATCACTCAAAAAAAACAGGATTGTCAATTTGGAGGAACCGTGCGAACCAGAGGTTTCAGTATGAGTCACCGTCCTGAGGGACCAGGCAGATGAATTTCAGAGGGGATGTACCGGTGTTCACAAAGTTATGCTTTGTACCACCATCAATGTAAGCCACCGAGCCGGTCTTCACCGGGTGCTCGACACCTTCTATGACCACTTTACCCTGCCCTTCGAGTATGTAGTTGGCATGGAACCAGGTATGGGCATGATAAGGGCTTGTGCCGCCTGGTTGTACCGTAAAAACCCTGAAAAAGCCATCGTAACCATCCTCAGGACCAATGACAATCTGCTTGGTCACCCCGATAACACCATTTCCTGCCATGGCGATTGGTGCGATGTCGTTCTCATGTCGTACCATATTCCTCCCACATGTGTAGCTCCGATCCATAAGATAATATATCTGACTTTTCTGATGGTAGTAGTTCGGTAAGATTTTTGCAAGGTGTCAGGGGCTTGTGGGTTCACCTTGGCGCTGATTGGCAATCCTGTGGAATGCTGATCTGTGATATAGTCTGACCTCATCATGAGGAAGCGTACCATACCCGTCGGCATTGAAGCTGATGTAATTTCATCCCTCTTCTACTCTTATGTTGCCATCAATTCCGAGACAGGGTCGGCCAGGGAGAATGTAGCTGCGGAGTTCGTCATCTCTACCCTCCGGGAGTTATCATATTTTATCGCCCATCCCGGCCAACTGGCCCTGGAACCTGTTCCCGGGGATCATCTGCAAAGGTCTATAGCCTGGGCTCTGGTCAAAGGTAAGGGTTCCGGAACCGTTGTCCTGATCCATCATGTCGATGTGGTGGAGGTGGAGGATTTCAAACTTCACAAGCCTCTGGCCTTTGATCCGGAGGTCTTGAGCCAGGCCTTGCTTGCTGATCCTGGTGGCCTGGATTCCGATGCCCGGGCAGATCTTGCCTCTGGCGCCTGGATTTTCGGCCGTGGTAGTGCGGATATGAAGGCCGGAGGGGCCATACAGTTGGCAGTACTCGCAGCCATTGCCGAAGTGGAAGAGTTGGCAGGGAACATCCTCTTGCTTGCGGTCCCTGATGAGGAGCATCTTTCGGCCGGAATGCGGTCAGCATCGGCACTGCTGGTCAGGCTGGCCAAGCTCCATGATCTTGACTATGTCTTGATGATCAATTCCGAGCCACATCAGCGTAAGGTCTCGGACCGTGGACTTCTGTCCGGAGGCTCCATAGGCAAGTTGCTGCCTTTTGTATATGTCCGCGGCATTCTTGCCCACGCGGGTAAAAGTTATGAGGGTTTCAATCCTCTGGCAATTCTGGGAGAAATAGTAAGCCGTAGCGAGATGAGCTCTGCCCTTGTTGATATCGATGAGGTATCCGGTGAGTTGTCACCTCCTCCGACTTGGCTCATGGCCAGGGACGGAAAGGCTGTGTATGACGTTTCAATGCCCCTGAGCGCTTTTGGTTGTCTGAGCGTCCTTCCTTTACATAGTAGTCCGAAGAAGATACTTGATTTCCTGCTCGCGCTGTGCGGTGATTGTGCCGCTCAGGTGGCCTTACGAGTCAATGAGGCCGCCGATGCGTTCAGGCTTGCAAGTGGGCGGCTGGAGGGAAGTGCATGGGTACCCG
>MIBM01000175.1:0-1572 GCA_001830645.1 Spirochaetes bacterium RIFOXYC1_FULL_54_7 | reverse complement strand
TTTTCGGACTTCCAAGCTGCGGCCAGGCAGCTGGATGTCGAACGGTTTGACCTGTACTATGGGAAGGTCGTGCGGGATGCTGAAAAAAGCCTGCGTGAGGGCAGGATCAGCCATGCAGGCGCGACCCGAGACCTGGTTGATGCCATATTCCAGTTTGCCGGAACAGACCAGCCTGCGGTTATTGTAGGCCTGGTGCCGCCATACTATCCGAGTGTATCCTACCACGACCGTCCTGACTTCGAGTCTGCTGTTACTGGACTGGCAATCGGGCTTGACCACTTCAGCCAGGCACGCTTTGGGCAGGAATATGAGCTGGAAGCGTATTTTACCGGCATATCGGATCTGAGTTACTCATCTTTGGGGGCCGGTGGGGCAACGGATATGGAAGCTGTCATTGCCAGGCAGATGCCCCTGTACGGCCCAAGTTATTCCATTCCATTCCTGGACATAGAACGCTCGGCCATGCCCTGCATCAATATAGGTCCCTGGGGCAAGGACTTCCATAAATTGAGCGAACGTGTCTTGAAGGAAGATCTATTTATACGGACACCGGCCATGTTGCTGCATGCCATCAAGCTTGCATTCGGGCTCGCCCTTGCTCCGCGGCCATAAAGGTGCTAGACTTTTTGATCAGTATCCAGGCAGGGCTCGCGGAGGATTAAATGGCCGAACGGGAAGTTTTGTTGCAGCTTGTGACGTTTCAGCTGAGCGAGGAGCTGTACGGTATCGATATCATGGATGTCAAGGAGATAGTAACCCTTCAGGAGATCCGGACTTTGCCCAATGCTCCTTCCTATGTCGAGGGGCTCTATAACCTGCGTGGCGAGATTATCCCGATCATCAACCTCCATAAGCGGTTCCACCTCAGGAAGGCCCAGCTGGGTGAGGATGAGACTCTCCTGTCAGGTTTCATCATCATCGATCTGGACGGTATGAAGCTGGGGGTCATAATAGACAAGGTAGAGCGGGTTATTTCCATAGATTATAATGAAATACAGGCACCGCCGCAGATGATATCAGGCATTGGCGCTGAATATATACAGGGAGTGGTCAACCAGAAAAACGGCTATCTTATCATCCTTGATATACGAAAGCTGTTCAGCGCCAGAGAGCTGCAAAAAATCGAAGAAATCAGGAAGTAGGCTTTCAGATCATGGACATCCAGGCCAGAAGCTCATACATACGCCGGAAGGATATGGATTCGGTACTAAACTGCATGGTCTCCGACCGCTTGTCCGGTGGCGATTATCCGGATCGTTTTGTCAAGGCTGCACGGGAGCGTTTCGGTTTTGACTTTGGCCTGGCGCTGAGAAGTCCGCTTGTTGCCATGGATCTTGTCTATGATTGCCTGGGGTTGGAGCCCGGTGATGGGGTAGCTTTGTCGGCCTTGTCCGATGCCTGGCTTGTACGGGGTCTGCTCCGCCGAGGGCTGAGGCCTGTGTGGCTGGATGTGGATCCGGCTACAGCCTGTATCTCGGCAGATTCAGTGGCCCGGATTGCCGCAGGCGGCGCCAAAGCGCTGTACCTTGATGCACCGTGGGGTATCATTCCCGATCCATCAATAATTGCTGA
>MIBM01000174.1 GCA_001830645.1 Spirochaetes bacterium RIFOXYC1_FULL_54_7 | reverse complement strand
AGGCTGCCGGAAAGGTGTCCAAGCCATGCAAGGCCCCGCACAGCGAACAGACCAGCCCGCAGATCGTATCGGCGTCGCGGCCGAAATTGGCGCTCCACAACAGGCCGCGCCGGGAATCGCCCTTGGTCAGCTTGAAGATCGAATAGACCTGGGGTATGGCCTCCGGTGACGAGGCATGCTCGGGGTTCCACAGCAAGGTATGCAGTTCCTCGTAGGCCAGCTCTATGTCCGGTTTCGCATCGCATATCGCCATGGCCCTGTCCATGGCTGCCCTCAGCCATGAGCCGGCAGGCATCCTGGACCAGCCGGCCTCGATTATCTCCATTGTTGATCCGTCGGCCATGGCCACCGCCACGCTGGCCGCAATGGCCTGGGCAGCCCAGATGCCGTCCGCGTCGTGGCTGACGCAGGCATCGACCGCGGCCAGCCTGGCCGCGCCTTCAGGGTCGCCGGCTCGGAATATGCCATGCGGGCTGGCCCGCATCGCGGCGCCGTCGTCTATGTTCATCACGTTATGTCTGCCGGACAGGGGCGGTTCGATGCCCTGGGACAGGTTGAAAAGGGCGCCGTACAGAGGCCGTCCTGCCCGCTTTTTGGCTCCGCCCCGGTCCAGGATGTATTTGCGCCAGGCCGCGGCCGTCAGTTCCGGCGTCAGCTCGCCCTGGCAATCCAGCAAGGCCCGGGCGGTCAGGACGCCGAACTCCGTGTCATCGGTGCTTTTTGCCTCGGGGTACATCTGGGTGACAATTCCGTAGCGGGCCCTGTGGTCCTGGCTGCGGCCGATATCGCCCATGGCATCGCCTATGGCAAGCCCTACGAGGGCTCCAGCTGCCTTTGATTCGTAGCACGCGCGATCCGAGAGCACCTGGTCTCTGGTCTTCATGTATTGTTCTGCCTTTCCGCAACGCTGCCGCGTATGATCAGTTCACCCGGGAACAAGTGCTTCTCGGATGGTCGCCCTGGATCACGCATCCTGGCCAGGAGCAACTCCGCGGCCGCCCCGCCAATCAAGGAACGCGGTTTCCGTACCGTCGTCAATGCCGGAAATATGTGGGCGGCCGCCGGTATGTCATCCATTCCCACCAGCGAAATATCCCTTCCCACCTCGACTCCCGCATCCCTCAGGGCGTTGATGGCAGCTATGGCCAGTATGTCGTTGCCGCAGAAAATGGCATCCACCCTGTCCTGCCAGTTACCCAGGGCCAGCAGTTCGCGGACAAGTTCCCTGCCGCCTTCTTCCGACAGCTTGACCGAGAAGATGATGCCAGGGTCCGGGGCTACACCCTTTTCAGCTATGAAGTCATCGTAAGCCCTGCGGCGCAGGGACAGGAATCGCTCGCTTCCATGTTCGCTGGTGGCCAGGCCTATGCGGCGATGTCCCGTGGCCCACAGGTATTCCAGAGCAAGGCGCGTTGCGGTACTCGTATCGGTGCCGACGGTGTCTATGTCCTGGGCCTCGGCCCTCTCGCCGACCAGTACCACGGGAACACCCAGGTCCTGGATCATCTTTATGTCATCGGTAACGCTGTTGAGCACCAGGCCATCAAAGCGGCAGGAGCGGACCAGATCGAAGTACCTGGCTTCCCGTTTCTCATCCCAGTCGGTATTACCCACAACAATTGAGTTGCCAGCGGCCTCCAACCTGTCCTGAGCGGCCCGGGCTATCTCCGACCAGAATGGGTTTGCGATGTCCGGAACCATGACCAGTACCATCCAGGTCTTCTGGCTGCGCAGGCCTGCGGCCAGGGAATTGCGCGTGTAACCCAGTTCCCTGATAGCCGCCTGCACCCGACTTTCAGCGTCGGCACTCACTGAACCACCGGCGTCGGAGATGACCCGGGAGACCGTACTCTTTGATACCCCTGCGAGGCGGGCCACTTCGATTATGCTTGTCTTTGTTTTCATGTGTATTGGGAACGTTCCCAATATGATACTACCACAGCTTTCAGGATTGCGCAAGGGAAAAATGGGAACGTTCCCTTTGTCCCTTGCGTCATGTCCATGGCCGGTATAGAGTAAGTTCATGCCAGATATCGAAAAAAACGATCCGGACGGAGGTCGTGATACTTCAATAATCCTCAAGGACAGTGCATCCCTCAAGGATGGCGAGCGGCGTACAGTCACGGTGTTGTTCGCAGATATGAAAGGCTTCACCAGCCTCTCGGAGCGCAGTGACCCCGAGGAGATGGACATCCTGATGGGCCGGGTCTTTTCGCGCTTCGATTCGATAATCTGCAAGCATGGCGGCTATGTGGAGAAGTACATCGGCGATGCCCTGGTGGCGGTCTTTGGCGTGCCCGAGCTTCACGAGGACGATGCTGCCCGGTCCATAGACTCGGCTCTGGAATTCATTTCGTCCATACGCAGGGCTTCATCCGGTCTGCCCGACGGCCTGGCCTTCAGGATTGGGGTGCACACAGGCCTGGTAACCACAGGCAGGCGGGGCGACCATGAGGTTGTCACCGGCCACACCCTGGCCGTGGCAGCCCGCCTGCAGACAGCGGCTCCGGCCAACGCCATACTGGTCTCGGCGGTTACCCGGGAGGCGTGCGAGAAGCAGTACGTCTTTGCCGATCCCCAGGAACTGGTGCTGAAGGGCAAAGACGAACGTGTACTTGCCTACCAGGCCTTGGCCAGGCGCAAGGCCATCTTTGACTACGGAACGCCCTTCGTGGACCGCAAACTGCCCCTGGAGACTCTTACCGGTGAGTATGTCAGGCACATGCGCGGTAGTTCAGGCGGCGTCTATGTGCTGGGTGACGGGGGGATAGGCAAGACCCGGCTGGTGGCCGAGTTCTGGGCCAGACTGAAGGGTTTCCCGGGTTTCCAGGCTACCTTCCTGTCCATCAATCCTTCGCTGTTTGGTGCTTTTGAATACGCCGCGGCCCTCAATGCGGTGGCCGATTTTCTGGACCTCCGGGGGGATGCCACCTTCGAGGAATTCCGCGCCGCTGTGCAGGACCGTACGGGGCTTGAAGAGAAATGGTTGAAGAACGCCTACGGTCTGTTCAACCCAGCCGAGCGGCCAGCTGGCGAAAGCCGCTTCACCGCGGCCCTGGCTGCCCTCTTCGATGCCATACTGGCCTCCGATGGTGATGCCTACCCGGATGTGATCTTTGTTGATAATGCCAGGCTGATGGACGAAAGCAGCCTGGAGTTCTTCCGCAGTTTCAGAAATGCGGCAAGATCCCGGCCTTTTGTGGTGCTATGCGACAGGGCCCGCTCCGATACCGCTGCCGGAGTGTTCGGCGTAGGGATCGAACTACGGCTGGAACCCCTTGTAAAAGAAGACTCCGCGGTGCTTGCCCGGCTACTCGACCCTGTCGGACTGGACGACGAAGCCGTGGAGCTTATCGTGGAGCGCTCCCAGGGGTATCCACTGTTCATAGAGGAGTATGTGAAGCTGGCCAGGCAGGACAGCGATCTGCGCCACCTGCCGGAGAGCATACAGACCACCATCCTGGCAGCCCTGGAGCGCCTTGACCCCGATACAAGAACCTTGGCCAGGCGTTTGTCGGTGCTTCGTTATCCCTTTACCATCGATTTTGCGGCCACCATGAGAGCGGCCAGGGACGATGCTGCCTGCATGGACATACAAGCTTGTCTGGACCACCTTCTGGAAGAGCGTATCCTGAACCGTACCGGCGAAGGACTCTGGGGTTTCAAGCACTCCATAGTCAGGGAGGCCGTCTATTCATCACTCCTGCTGCACAACCGCAAGCTCCTGCACGCCCTTGCTGCAGACTACCTGCGAGCGGCAGGGCAAGGCAAGCCGGTGGACATCTTCTATCACCTGGCCGAGGCCGAATCCTGGCAGGCGGCCAGAGCCTACCTGGTCAAAGAACGGCCACAGTTACCCCTGGACAGCCTGCCTTGGATACAGAAGCTCATAGACAACTGCCCGGAATCTGCCCTTGGGGAGCTGATAGAACTGCATTTCATTAAATACGCCACCAACTACAACAACAAAGCCTACAAGGATCTGCGACCCATAGTCCACGAGATGTACCGCCTGGCCCTGCGATCGCGCAAGCGCTTCTATCTGGCCAGATGCTACCACCTGCTTATGATCACCTATTACATGGACATGGATTACCGCTCCGCCACCCTGTATGGGTCCAAGGCCCTGGAAGCCTACGAAGGGGGCGGCAACGAGAAGGGCGCCTGCAACGCCCGCTTCTTCCTGTCCTTGTGCTTTGCGGGAATGGATCGTTTTGACCGGGCCTGGGCCGTGCTGGACGAGATACCGCGGTCGGACCCCTATACCGCCGGCCTGTATGACGCGGGCATGGCCGCCTACCACCGCATGCGCGGAGAATACGAAGAATCAGCCATGTTTGCCCGCAAGATCATAGCCGATGCCGAGGCCCGGGGCGATGTGGACGAGGTGTGCCGCCGGAAAGCCATGATGCTGGCCGATAGCCTGCAGAACTTCCGCTTCGACGATGCCTGGCTTACAGACAAACCCGAGCGCCTGTACTGCGGCCTGGACGGAGAGACCAGCGTTCCCTTCCATGCCGCCCTGGCCCTGAGCTACCGTTTTGCAGGCGACACCGAGGCCAGCGCCAAGGCCTTTGCCAGCGCCGATTACCATCTGGCCCAGCTGCACAGCGACGGGGAGCGCGCGGCCGCCGGTTCCGCCCTGTCCTGGGCCCGCCTGCTGGCCGGTGACCGCAAGGAAGCCAGGGAGAGGGCCCTTGCCGGCCTGGAGGCCTCGGTCCGGTCCAGACACTACTCGGCCATGTTCGAGTGCCAGACCAACCTGGCCGAGCTGGCCTACCTTGAGGGCAATGCCGACGAGTTCGCTTTCTTTGTCACCGATGCCTGCATCCTGGCAGGGGCTCCCATCTACCGGGAGCGCAAGGCCCTGGCCAGGTACTTCTACTTTGCCTGGCTGCTCATGGAGTCATCACCCGAAGGTTTTGCCCATGGCGACACCCTGCGCCGTGACGAGCGTGACGAGCACCTGGCAGAAGCCAAACGCCTGTTGGAGGACGAGCTGGCAGCGTTGGGGGATGATGACATCAGGGAGAGGGCCCTGTCCCTGTCCATCTTTGACAGGATAGCCAAGGCCTGAACAGTGTCTCGATGATTAGGGAAAATGTGCCTGTCCGGGAGGGACGGGCGGAAGTTGTACCCGTCCAGGTTGCAACGTGGGTTGACCGGCAGCCCTCCTGTCTGTCTCCTCCCCCTGAAATGACTGGGTCAAGCCTCAGCCCCTATCGAAGCTCTGATATAGAAAATTCTCCCGCCTCGCATTCGTCCTTGATCCCCACCGCGTACTTCCACGTGGAGGTACCCACCATGATAGAGATCGATCCCCGGGTAGATGTGGTATTCAAGAACTTGTTCGGCAGCCCCGAGCATCCACGGCTGACCATGAGCTTTGTCAACAGCCTGTTGGCAATGGCTGGCCTGCCAAAAGCGGTCCAATTGACAATCCAGAACCCCTTCCAGCTGGCAGATTTCCTGGACCAGAAGGAAAGCGAGCTGGATATCCTGTATGTGGACGAAACGGGACACCAGGTGCAGTTGGAGATGCAGATACTGAAGCACAAAGGTTTACCGCAACGAATGCTTCATAACTGGTCACAAATCTACCAAAGGCAGCTTCAGAAGAAGTTGACTTATGATAAGCATGTGCCCGTGGTCTGTTTCTGGATCCTGGACAAGGTCTTGTGGCCTGACGGCAGCTGGCTTCACGTTTTCCAGTGCCGGGACGAGAAAACGGGATGTGTTCTGCATGAAGACCTCTGCATCGTCACCGTGGAATTGCCGGTCTGGACTAAGTGGCTTAAAGCAAAAAAATCCAGTATCATTGAAGGGGTAGCAAAGTGGCTGTACTTCCTGACCAAGGCCAAGGGTATGGATGAAAACCAGCTTCTTGCGACCCTTGCAGATCCTGAGTTCACGGAGGCAATGGAAGTGATCAAAGGCTACACCACAGAACAGAAGCGGCGCCATGCCTACGACATGCGCGAGAACTACCAGCGCATCATCGCCAGCTTCAAAGCTGATGGTTTTGATGAAGGCAAGGCTGAAGGCAAGGCTGAAGGCAAGGCTGAAGGCAAGGCTGAAGGCAAGGCTGAAGGCAAAACCGAGCGGAATTTTGAAGTTGCGCGGACTATGAAAGCCAAAGGATATTCAGTCGAGCAGATAGCTGAAATTACTGGACTGGATCCTTCTCAAATCCAGTCCATTTCTCCGAATGAGACATAATTGTTGGCCAGGGTAGCTGAAGCATGGGCCTTGTTGCCAACTCGGTATCGCCCATGATGACAGAGGTAGCGTACCGATACCCGGCTTGTCTATACTGATTTGACCTGACGGTCTATGATTCCGAGGCAGGGTTGAGGTAGTTGCCACCCCCCCTGAACACAGCACCCAAGATCAAAGATTCATTTGGCGGGTTTGTCGTCCCCTGCCTTCGGGACTTCACCACCACCTGAACCGGCAGAGCCAGCACCGGATTCGAGTTTTTTCCCGGGATACAGGAAGCGCTTGATCTTCTGGCTTGGTGTCTTCTCGAAAGGATCCTTCTGGATATCTATCTTGCCAATGCGGCTGAAGGATGACAGCCTGGCGTTTATCTCCTTGCGGATGTTTTCCATCATCTCTCCGGCGCCTTCGAAGCTGTCCTGCATCGCAGCGCCGACTTTTTCAATGACTTCTGGCTTCAGATGGACCAGGGCGGCCACGCCCGTGCCGTCCCCATAGACCAAGGACTCAGCCACATACTCGTGGGAGTTCAGCA
Source organism: Spirochaetes bacterium RIFOXYC1_FULL_54_7 (assembly GCA_001830645.1). Taxonomy (GTDB): domain Bacteria; phylum Spirochaetota; class Spirochaetia; order Treponematales; family UBA12059; genus MIBM01. The sequence goes on along the minus strand of MIBM01000174.1, from coordinate 1,991 downwards.
GGGACTCTATCTCCTCTGGATAGATGTTCTCTCCCGTGGCGGACAGTATCATGGCCTTGGAACGGCCGCGGATGTACAGGTTTCCCTTCTTGTCAAAGCACCCAAGATCGCCGGTGCGGAACCAGCCATCAGCAGTAAAGACCTCTGCAGTCTTTTCGGGGTCCTTGTAGTAGCCGGGCATCACATTGGGGCCCTTGGCCTGGATCTCGCCCTCGCCTGTCTCGGGATTGGGGTCTGCAATGCGCAGGTCAACGCCCTTCATGGCCGGGCCGGTGGAACGCAGGGTGGTATGGTGGGGTGCGCAACCGGCCAGTAGGGGGGCCGTTTCGGTAAGGCCATAGCCAATGGCATAGGGGAACTTTGCATCGATAAGGAATTGCTCCACATCGGAAGACAGGGCCGCCCCGCCTATGCCGAAGAAGCGTAGCTTGCCGCCGAATTTCTTCATCAGTTTCTTGCCTGCCACCCGATTGAGCAGCTTGCGGAACATCGGATTCTTGTAAAGGGAAATCTTCTCCAGGGAAGGTTTTACACTGGCCCGGAAGGTTTTTTCGATAATGATTGGCACTGTCAACATGATGCTTGGCCTGACTGTCTCCATGGCCGGGATCAGTACGGAAGCCACTGGTGGACGGTCCAGGTACCAGATGGATGGCCCCTGGATGATAGGACCTATCAAGCCCAAAGTGCATTCGTAGGTATGGGCCAGAGGCAGAACGGATAGCAGACGGTCGTTGCGCCCCTGTTTTATGATGCTTCTGGTGGACCAGGCATCCCAGACCAGGTTCTTGTGGGTCATCATGACCCCTTTTGAATTACCTGTGGTACCCGAAGTGTACAGGATGGCTGCCAGACTGTCTTCTTTTACTGGCGGGAAGACAGCTGCCAGGTCGGGTAGGGAACCCTCGGCAGGTAGGAGCAGGTCTTCCACAGCATAGGCATCCGGAGCTCCAGTCCCAAGTTTTGGCTTTAGTTTTTCGGATACGATGACCGCCCTGCATTCGGCATGGGTCATGATGTTGCCTATCTGTTCCCTGCCAAAGTCGGTGAGTATGGGCACACAAACGATACCGGCAGCGGTGATGCCGAAATATGCCACACCCCATTCCGGCCTGTTCTCCGACAGCAAAGCCACCCGGTCACCTGCCTGTATGCCCGCAGCCCTCAGCCGCAGGGCCAGCCTGGCCGCAGCCGCGCCGAAGTTGCGGTAGCTCGTACCCTCGCCGCCTACATAACCGACCGCCGCCTTGTCGCCATAGTGCTTCGCACTATTGACGATAACCTCGCGCAGGGTAAATGAGTTCAATTGGTACATGTATGGTCCTTCCGGGCCTGAAAGCCCATGCAGATACAACAGCGCTGAAGCGCCGGAATTGGTAGTAGCCATGCTAGTAGCTACGTGGCAGCAGCCAAGCCAGAGTTAGACCATTAATCTGCACGAAAGTTGCGGCTGTCAAGAAAAAAAGTTCAACCCCTGGGGAAGGAATCCTTGGGAAGCTCCGCATAACCATCACCCCAGGACCATCACCCCAGGACCATCACCCCAGGACCATTTATGCCCAGCAATCCGCTATTCGGGCAACTGGGCAAGAATGACCAGGGACTGGTCGTCCGGACAGGCAAGGTACAGGCTGCCCCCGACCATGGCCAGGGCAGCCGGGGCGGCAAGGCCAGGGGCATCCGCGGCATCAAAGACTGATATGCTTTGAGGCTGACCCCCGGAATCCAGCCGCACTATACCTGCCGCACCCAGACTGGTCATGCCGACGAACTGCCCGTCAGCCGACCAGGACAGTCCGGAAGGAACGCCGGGCAGCCCGTCCGGGGCCTTGCACACCGATATGGCCACCGGAGGCACAGCATCGACATCCAGCATGACCAGAGCCGCCGAGTCCTTGCAGCCCACTGCCAAGCTTCCCGAGGGAGACAAGGTAGCCGGGCTGAAAGCCAGAGCTTGGGGATAGTCGATATCCGGGAAGCCCGCTGTGCGC
>MIBM01000173.1:7546-8856 GCA_001830645.1 Spirochaetes bacterium RIFOXYC1_FULL_54_7 | reverse complement strand
CTCAATCCTGCAGGAGTTCCGGAGTACAAGAACCTTTATCCCCAGGCTGTTGAGGCAGGGGCTTACGGCGTGGCCTTCCTCTCCGTTGGCATCATGGTAAATACCGAATTCGTGAAGGAAATGCCTACCTCGTGGACCGATCTCTGGAAGCCTGAATACAAGGGCAAGGTAGCTCCCTTTGTATTCCCTGGCACCCAGGGAGAAGCCTTCCTGGTCATGGCAGCCAGAGCATTCGGTGGCGGCGAGAAGAACATCAATCCCGGTTTCGAAGCCATCAGCAAGCTGAAACCCTTCCCGGCCATTCTCTCCGGAGTAGATGAAACCAACCTGGCCTTCAAGCAGGGTGATATATGGCTCGCCCCACAGATCCATGGCCTCGTGAACACCTACCAGGCTGAGGGCGGCAAGGTGAAGTTTGTGGTACCAAAAGAGGGAGCACCCCTTGCCCTGAACTCAGCTGCGGTAAGCGTGAACTCCAAGAACGCCGACCTGGCGGAGATCTTCATCAACCTCCACCTGAGCCAGGCCTGCCAGGAAGCCTATGCCAAGGAACTGTACTACGCACCCACGAACAAAACCGTGGTCCTGTCAAAGGAACTTGCCGAGGCCATGCCCTATGGACAGGAGCAGGTCAGCAAGCTTCTGATCCTTGACAACGATACCCTCAACGAACAGCGCTCAGCCTGGGCCGATCGCTGGAACAGGGAAATACTGCGCTAAGACCAAGGCTGCAGCCGCAGCCTGATAGCAGGGCCGCAGTCGCGGCCAAACCAGGATTCCGACGCACGTGCTCAAGAATCCAGGAAAGAACAACCGGGGACCGGAGCATCAACCGTTCCCCGGTTGATAAAATGCCACAGTGGAGGCTTCGATGTTGCACAGGAAGAATCCGGGTCATACTTCAGCTCTCCTGAGACCCTTTGCGTTCATGACCCCGGGAATGATCATCCTGACGGTTGGCTTCTTCGTTCCTCTGGCCATGCTCTTCACCGTAAGCCTTTACCAGGTTATACCTGGCAGCACCATTCTGAGCCGCGAGCTTTCAGCAGCAAACTACCTGAAATTCTTCGATTCCTATTATCTGGAAACCTTGGCGATTACCTTCAGGATAGCCTTGCTGACTACGGTCTCTACCCTGATCCTGGGCTATCCCCTGGCCTTTATCTTAAACCGCAGCCGGGGAGCCCTTAAATCGACAATGTTCATCATAGTACTCACCCCCTTGCTCACGAATGTAGTGGCACGCACCCTTGGGCTCATGATAGTCCTTGGCCGCCACGGACCGATCAACCAGTTTCTCAGGCTTCTGG
>MIBM01000173.1:6518-7525 GCA_001830645.1 Spirochaetes bacterium RIFOXYC1_FULL_54_7 | reverse complement strand
TCCCCAGCCAGCTGGGCATAGTGATAGGGCTGACCCAGGTCTTTATGCCGTATATGATCCTGTCCATCAGCAGCGTGCTTTCAAATATTGATTTTTCCCTTGAAGAGGCAGCCCGTGACATGGGCGCAGGCCCCTTCAAAGCCTTTCTTAAAATAATCTTTCCCCTGAGTATGCCGGGCATCATTGCCGGAAGCCTCTTCGTCTTCCTGCTCAGCTTCAGCTCCTATGTAACCCCCCGCTTGCTGGGTGGTGGCAAGGTAATGGTGATGACCATGCTGATCTACCAGCAGACCATGCAGCTCCTCAACTGGCCCTTCGGTGCTGCCATAGCCATAATCCTGCTGGTGGTGAGCATCGTGCTGGTGAGTTCCTACTCCAAGTTGACTTCAGGCGGCAACATGCGCGACCGAAGCCTCAATGAGGAGGCTCAGCCCGTTGTGGTCCCGGGCAGGACATCGATTCTGAAAACCCGCATCGCGGATACCCTGTATGACCTGAAGGCAAGTGCGGGACGAAAGATGGATAATTTCCTGGTCCGCATCCCGGGCACAGACACCCTGTCACGCCTCCTGCGCCCGGTTGGGAAACCTCTTCTGGTTTTCTGGGTCCTGATTTCCCTGGTATTCATAATTTTACCCTTACCCCTGGTGGTCATCAGTTCCTTTTCCTCGACCAGCCTTATCACCTTCCCACCGGATGGCTTCTCAACCCGCTGGTACACCGGCATACTGCAGAGGCCGGAATACATCCGGTCGATGATGCTGAGCCTCCGCCTGGCCCTGGTTTCCATGGTGATCTCCGTAAGCCTGGGCACCCTGGCCTCCCTGGGATTGGTACGCTACCGTTTCAGAGGCAGGGAAATAGTCAAATCCCTGTTCCTGTCACCCTTGATGCTGCCGGCGGTAATAGTGGGTATATCCCTGCTCAGGTTCCTGGTGGTGCTCAGGATGGTAGCCACCTTCGAAGGCATACTGCTGGCCCACCTTGTGCTTACCACTGCATATGTC
>MIBM01000173.1:3763-6488 GCA_001830645.1 Spirochaetes bacterium RIFOXYC1_FULL_54_7 | reverse complement strand
TTTGACCTGTCCCTGGAGGAGGCAGCCCGGGACCTGGGTGCTTCACCCTTCCACACCTTCCGCAAGATAACCCTGCCGCTCATCAAGCCTGGCATAATAGTTGCGGCCATATTCGCCTTCATTGTCAGCTTTGACGAAACGACAGTAAGCATCTTCATAACCGGGGGCCGTACGATAACCTTGCCGGTCAGGATCTTCTCGCAGCTGGAATATGGCCTTGATCCAACGGTCACCGCCATATCCAGCCTTCTGATCATCATGACGGTCATCGTCATAGCCGTGGTTGCCAAGGTGTTCGGCCTTGAAAAATTAAGCGTCAAGTAAAGCATACAGGAGTGCAACATGGTACAACTGGACAACATCCACAAGGATTTCGGGGAAGTAAAGGCCGTAGACGGCGTCTCGCTGAATATAAACCCCGGTGAAATGGTGTCCCTCCTGGGACCCAGCGGCTGCGGCAAGACCACCCTCCTGCGGGTCCTGTCGGGCTTCCTGAAGCCATCGGAAGGCAACGTGCTTATGGACGGGAAGGACGTGACCCTGTTGCCCCCGGACAAGCGGCCCACCTCCCTGGTGTTCCAGAACTATGCCCTCTTCCCGCACATGAATGTCTTCGAGAATGTCGCCTTCGGATTGCGGGTCAAGAAACAGGCACTCGCAAGGATAAAAGAATCCGTTGCCGAAATGCTGGCCCTGGTCGGTTTATCAGGGATGGAACAGCGGGCCATCAGACAGCTATCCGGCGGCCAGCAGCAGCGGGTAGCCCTGGCCCGGGCCCTGGTAATGAAGCCAGCGGTACTGCTCCTGGACGAGCCCCTGTCCAACCTCGATGCCAAGCTGCGGGTGGAGACCCGCATCCAGATTCGCAAGATCCAGCGGAGCGTGGGCATAACCTCGATATTCGTAACCCATGACCAGGAGGAGGCCCTTACTATCTCCGACCGGATAGCCATCATGAACAAGGGAAGGATCATGCAATTCGGCAGCCCCGAGGAAGTCTACCATCGACCCAATTCCAGTTTTGTAGCTGATTTTGTCGGTAAATCCAACTTCCTGTCTGGCAGATATGAGCCGCAAGGCGAAGGGAAGGGAATCTTTATCCTGTCCGATGGGCAGCGCATTCCTGTGCGCGGGTCCACCGCTCCCGTCGGGGCCGACAGGATGATGATACGCCCGGAACGGATGACTCTGTCTGACGGGACCCCTGGCTCAGCCGCCGGGGTACCCGGAGCCTGTGGCGTTGCTGGTACAGTAGAGTATGTTACCTTCCTGGGCGAGGTGGTCTACTACCACCTGATCCTGGCGAGCGGGGAAACCATGATGGTACCAATCTATGGAAAGAACGCCGAAGGAACTGGCTCAGTCGCAGGTAAGCATTTTTTCATACACTGGGAACCAGAGGCGGGACTGGTGCTTGCCGGCTGATCTGTTCGCGCGAACATCACCATTAGTACCCACTGTGTTCCTTATGCTGTCAAGCAAGGAAACAGTTATTTATTTTCACATGCCCGGGCGACTATCGATAATAGTAGCCTGCCATTTTATTCTTGACAGCTTGTATATACATGTTTATCATCAAATAAAACCGACAGGGAGGCAGAGATGGCATTCAGCTATGTAGGCAAGACCTGCACACGCGTGGATGGAGTTGAAAAGGTGACAGGCAGAACCCGCTATGGAGCTGACCTGCGCCTGGCAGGCGAGCTAACGGCCAAGTCCCTGTACACCCCGGTTCCCCATGCCCGCATTCTGGATATTGATACAAGCCAGGCAGAAGCGCTGGAGGGTGTGGTGGCAGTCATCACCGCCAAGGATGTGCCGGGCAGGAACGAGATGGCCGGGCGCTTCCCGGTGTTGGTGCAGACCGAGGCAAAATACATCGGTGACGCAATAGCAGTGGTGGCTGCCGAGAACTCCCGGGTGGCCGAGGCGGCCCTGAGGCTGATCAAGGTGGAATACGAGGAGCTACCCGGGGTCTGGTCCCTCCAGCAGGCAATGACCGACACTGCTACACCGGCTGTGCACAGCGACCTCGCGGACAACACCATGGAACTCACCCGGTATCCCCTGCGCAAGGGCAATTTTGATGAGGGCCTGGCAGAGGCCGACGAGGTACTGGAACGCACTTATACCGTTGGATTCCAGGAACAGGCCTATATAGAAACAGAATCCATCGTTGCCCAGTGTGCCCCTTTCCACCATGGGGTGGAAATTTTCGGCTGCATACAGAACCCCTATTCCATACGCACCAATGTGGCTACAGCCCTGGGTCTGCCGGAGAGCCAGGTACGGGTGGTGCTGAGTGCCATAGGCGGTAGTTTCGGGGGCAAGGACGAATCGGTGATGTGCATGGCCGCCCGATGTGCCATCCTGGCCCTCAAGACCGGCCGGCCGGTGCGTATGGACCTTTCCAGGGAAGAATGCTTCCGGGAAAGCTGCAAGCGCCATCCCTTCCATATGCAGTATACCCTGGGCCTCAAAAAGGACGGCAGCATACCGGCCATCAAGAGCCTGCTCACCTGCCAAGGAGGGGCCTACAACAACAAGGCCCGGATCTCCAACTGGCGGGCAGTGGTCCATACCGCTGGCCCCTACCGCATACCCAATATACGAGCCGACCTGACCGGCAAGTATACCAATACCATATTCGGCGGGGCCTACCGCGGCTTCTCCGGACCCCAGGTGCTCTTTGCCATCGAAACCCTGATAGACGAGGCGGCCGCTC
>MIBM01000173.1:3556-3740 GCA_001830645.1 Spirochaetes bacterium RIFOXYC1_FULL_54_7 | reverse complement strand
TTCAGACTCCAGAACGTGCTGCGCACCGGGGACACCATAGCCTGTGGCCAGTTGCTTGAGGACGGCCGCATAGCCGCACCCCTGCCGGCCATGATAGCCGACGCCGCCACCAAGGCGGACTTCGATGCCAAGTGGGCTGCCTGGCCCAGGGAAAACAAGAGCTCCGGGGACATCAAGAAGGGCA
>MIBM01000173.1:0-3395 GCA_001830645.1 Spirochaetes bacterium RIFOXYC1_FULL_54_7 | reverse complement strand
GAAGAACTCGGTGTACGGCTGGACCGCATTGATTTTCGCCACTCCGACACCTCGGTTACCCTGGACGGAGGCCCCACCGTGGCCAGCCGTGGCACCCAGTCCGGCGGCCGGGCAGTACTGGACGCGGCCAGGAAGCTCAAGGCTCAGCTGATAGAGGCAGCCTCCATCAAGACAGGCAAGTCCAAGGAAGTACTTACCATCAAGGACGATGCGGTGCGTGATGAGAGCGGCAACTTGCTCTGTCCCTTCGACGAACTGATACAGTTCTGTGCCTATCCCCTGGGCAGCAACCTGTCGGCCCAGGGCTGGTACAACTCCGGTCTCTACCACATTGACCACGAAACCCAGCAAGGCACCTGCTACCAGACCTACACCAACGGGGTGGCCATTACCGAACTCAGTGTGGACACCGCCAGCGGCAAGGTTACGGTGGACCGCATAACCGTGGGCTACGAGCTTGGCCGGGCCATAAACCCCCAGCTGGCCTATGGCCAGTTCGTGGGAGGCCTCATGCAGGGTCTTGGCTATGCCCTCTTCGAGGAGATGGAAGAAGACAAAGGTCGCCTCAGAACCCTCAATTTCGACGACTACCTGATTCCTACTTTTCTGGATCTACCCAAAATCGAGCTGGCATTGTACGAATCGGACAACCCCGAGGGGCCCTACGGCGCCAAGGGCATCGGCGAGATTGGCATAGAACTGGCTGCCCCATCTATCGGAAACGCCATCTTCCACGCCACCGGCAAGCGGCTGTGTGATCTGCCCTTCAATCTTGAACGGGTACTGCTGGGCAAGGCCCTCAAGAGGTGATATATGTCCATTGAACGCTTCCACATAGCTCACAGCATAGACGAGGCCCTGGATCTGCTGGCCAAAGAAGGCTCCGGTGCCCAGATACTGGCCGGCGGTACCGACCTGCTGGTGGCCCTGCGCGCAGGCGCCCTGGATGCCGGCAAGACCGCTTTCATCGATATAAGCCGGATACCCGAGCTGTCACGCCTGACCCTGAACGGCCCGGACGGCCAGTGCCAGCTTGGGCCCTGTGTCACCCACCACAGGATAGCCGAAGACGCCGGCCTTGGTCGTGCGTCCATCATCCTTGGCCAGGCATCCCACTCCGTCGGCTCCCCGCAGATACGCAGGCGCGGCACCATTGGGGGCAATATCCTGACCGCAGCCCAGTGCGCCGACACCATACCCGTTCTGCTGGCCCTGGATGCCCAGCTGCTCCTGCGGGACACCAAGGGCACCGACCGGACCATGGCCATCAAGGACTTCTTTCCGGCACCCAAGAAAACCGCAATCAAAGCCGATGAGCTGCTCCTTGGTATCAGCTTTGCCAGCCTGGCAGGCAAGCCCTGGAAGGGCTCGTACTACAAGCTTATCCGCAGGGCGGCAGTGGCCAAGTCACGCCTGAACTTCGCGGTCCTCATCAAGACCGACCTCCAGGGCAAGGTCGACGAGGCCAGGATCTCCATCGGATCCACCCTGCCCACACCCGGCCGCTTCACCCCTGCAGAGGAACTGCTCAAGGGCAACAAGCCCAGCATCGAGCTTGCCCAGGCCGCGGCGGATGCCTGCAGCGCCTACATGATTCAGGTGGCCGGCCGGCGCTGGAGCGCGGAATACAAGGAACCGGTTGTGCGCAACCTGGCACGGCGTGGAATCCTGAAGGTTTTCGGCTTGGAACAGGCTCCGGAGGAATCCTTGGAGCAACACCCGGAGGCACAGCATGGCGCATGAGAGGGAAACCGAAGCATCAATGACCCTGACCGTAAACGGCAGGACCCATACAACCGGATACAGGGCCGATGAGCGCCTTCTGGACCTGCTGCGCGACCGTCTGGGCCTCCTGGGCACCAAGGAAGGCTGTGGCATAGGCGAATGCGGGGCCTGCACGGTGCTGCTGGACGGCAAGGCTGTGAACTCCTGCATGGTACCCGCCGGAGCCGCCCAGGGTTGCAGTGTGCAGACCATCGAGGGCCTGCAGAAGCCCGATGGAGAACTGCACCCCATACAGCAGGCCTACATAGACGCCGGGGCCGTGCAGTGCGGCTTTTGCACTCCGGGTATGATCATGAGCAGCCTGGAACTGCTCTCCGAACACCTCAAACCGACAGATGGACAGATAAAGGAAGCCCTGAGCGGCAACCTCTGCCGCTGCACCGGCTACGCCCAGATAATCGACGCCGTGAATCTGGCCACTCGCCAGACTACTGGCGGCCGGATTACCGGCGGCCGCATGGCCGGCGACACAGCGGCACAGTCCGAAACAAGTGACCTCGCCTCCAGTAAGCACACAACCAGTAAGTCCACAACCAGCAAACCCGAAATCAGCGGCAAGGGAGGCCACGCATGAACTTCGACCTCGCAGAGGCCGCAGCAGCGGTAAAAACCTGGATGCTGGCCCACCAGGATGAAATGACCGGCTTCGTACGGGATTTCGTCCGCATAGACAGCCGTACCTACCAGGAAGGAGCAGCGGTCACCTGGCTGGCCGGCAAGATGCGCGCCTTCGGCTTCGACGAGGTGCGGATAGATGCCGCAGGCAACTGCCTGGGCAGAGTCGGCACGGGCCCCAGGGTGATACTGGCGGATGCCCATGTGGACACCGTTGATCCGGGCAACCCGGCCGAGTGGGGCTTTGACCCCCTGGAAGGCAAACTGGAAGCTGGCCATATCTGGGGCCGTGGGGTTATAGATGACAAGGGCTGCCTGTCTGCCATGGTCTTTGCCGCAAGGGCCATCAAGGAACTGGGGTATGGCTCCCAGCTGAGCTTCTGGGTCTCCGGGTCCATCTCCGAAGAGGATGTGGAGGGCAGCTGTGTGCGGGCCATGATGGAACACAACCCCGACATCAAGCCACAGCTGATACTGGTCGGCGAGGCCAGCGAGATGATGATCATCCGGGGTCACAAGGGCCGGGCCCTCATCCGCATGACCGTAAGGGGCAAGGCCGCCCACGCCTCGGCCGCCTGGAAAGGCGAGAACGCCCTGATCAAGGCCCTGCCGCTGATCAGCGCCATCGACAGGAAGAATGACTTCCAGGAAGACCCCTTCCTGGGCAAGGGATCCATAGAGGTGACCAAGGTGATCTGCGACACCCCCAGCCTGAACACCATACCAGGCAAGGTAACGGTCATCGCCGACCGCCGCATGTCTTTGGGTGAGACCAAGGAGCAGATACTGGCCGAACTGGCCCCCCTGTTGGCCCTCAGCGACGCGACGGCAGCCATCGATACAGAGGAAGTAAAGACCTACACAGGCTACGACATAGTGCAGGAAGACTACTTCCCCAGCTGGGTTCTGGAGGAAGACCATCCCTCAGTCCAGGCCGCCGCAAAAGCCTACGAGGCTATAACCGGCAAGCCGGACTGAGGGATGGTCTTCCTCCA
>MIBM01000172.1 GCA_001830645.1 Spirochaetes bacterium RIFOXYC1_FULL_54_7 | reverse complement strand
GCTGCGTACCTGATGGCTAACGTCCAGGCGCTTGGTGCAGCTGGCGTTGCTCTCACCCCAGCAGAGGCTACAGCCGCAGCGGCAGCCCTGATTGTGATCATGCGTGCGGCGGGTTCTCTGACCCTCGCGAGCATCAATGTGAGCCTTGCGGCTTCGGTGGGTGTGGGTACGGAACTGACGACCCTTGGTGGTTCGCTGTCGACCGGCACAGTGATGGATGTTCTGCGCGTCCTCTCGGGTGCAACCTATACCGTTGCAGCGGGTACTCAGGTTCAGGCAGGTGGTGTGTTCACTGCCCAGGCATCGGCCCCTGCGTGGAACACTGCGAACTTCGACTTCGATGCCTACTCAGACATCCTTGTCATGGACTCTTCGTTCTACATCTCTCTCGCACAGGGTCAGCTCGCGGGATTCACTGGTACAACCTTCTCGTATCTCGGGACGGTTTCCCCAGCCCTCGTCGCATATGACGACGCGGGAAGCGTCCTCTAAAGGTCTGAAAAGGAAACACGAAAATGACTACCCCACGCGCTCTAATTGCCGCAATCGGCAGCACCCTCGCCTCCGCCCGAGCAGCAATTGATGCTCCGGACACCAGTGCCATCCCCGGGATGACCCTGAACACAGCCCAGACCGTCACGGCTAACAAGACATGGACCCCAGGCGTCCTTGCAGCCCAGACACCCATTGCCTTCCACCTGACCGGCGCGGCCAACACGGCCAACACCGCAACAGTGGAATGCCCCGATGTGTACCTCCAGCTGAATCGCACGGTTCAGTTCGCCACTGGTGCTGTTGCCTCGCAACGGGCGGTCAAGATCCTGGCTCCAACCTACGCCTTCGTTGGTGCTTCGACCATTACGACAGCTGCAACACTGTATGTGGATGCAGCTCCAGCAGCGGGCGCAAATGCAACCCTGACAAATAGCTGGGCGTTGTGGGTTGATGCTGGCAACACTCGTCTCGATGGTGGTCTGGCTCTGACACCAGCAGTTGTTGCTGGTTCAGTACCAACGGCTCTGAGCCTAGTTGGTGCGGCCAACACGACCAACACAGCCACCACAGAGGTGCCTGATGTGCTGTTCAACCTTGGTCGTACCGTTGAGTGGGCAACTGGGGCAATCACAAGCCAACGTTTTGTGAAGATCCTGGCTCCAACGATTGCATTCGTGGCAGGGAGCACTGTAACAAATGCAGCGACTCTGTATGTGGATGCCGCACCAGCGGCGGGGGCAAATGCAACCCTGACCAACAGCTACTCGGTGTGGGTTGATGCTGGCACAACCCGTCTGGATGGCACTGTTCTCTTCAACGGTGCAATTACAGCGGACACCACTGACGGCTCGGCCGCTCCTGGAGCAATCGAGATCAACAAGCCATCGGGCAAGTGCTCGGTTGCAATTGGGGCAGCAAGCGTGGTTGTGACAAACAGCTTCGTAACAGCGGCTTCACATGTGATCTGCACCCTCCAGTTCGTTGACGCAACCTTCACCCAGATTCTGACAGTGGTTCCTGGTGCAGGTAGCTTCACGATCACGGGTAACGCTGTTGCCACAGCGGCAACCAAGGTTGCCTTCCTCGTCGTAAACTGATCCCACCTACCACTCTGGATCGGGCTGACGCTTCGCGTAGGCCCGGTCACAGAGAGTACACCTCACAACAGCCTTAGGTTTGGTCCGTGGAATGCGGAGTCCACATACGTAACAGCATGCACATGCTGCCTTGCGGATGGCTGCCTCATACTTCATGGTGGTACTGCGTTCGCGTCTGGCAGCCCCCAGGTCGACAAGCTCCTCTCTAGTCATCACACCACCCCTTGAAGACTCGATTGAACTCAACTCGGCTGGTCTGGATGGCCCGGTT
>MIBM01000171.1:2335-8482 GCA_001830645.1 Spirochaetes bacterium RIFOXYC1_FULL_54_7 | reverse complement strand
ATCGTGAGTCGGGATTATTGCAAGCGCCCGGCGACGGACCACCGGGCGCAGGTAATACAGGCGTTTCAATAAATGATGCTCTATTGAGGTGGTTGAACCCTCAGTATAAGGGTGATAAGTATTTTCGGCAATCCTGAAATATCAGATGCCTGGCAGGCTTTTGAACTATCGTGTACGCGATTTCCAACAACGTGCTAGAACTCCACGCGGACCGAGGTTCCCCCGTCAGGGGCGCTGTCATAGTGCAGCGTGCCCTTGAGCTGTGACACAAGACCCTGGACAAGCTGGCTGCCTACGCCACCACACTCGTTGGCATCCGCGGCCATTCCGGTTCCGTCATCAGCCACTATCAAGATAAAACGTGATACAGGATGGTTATCTCCAGGAAGCTCCGTAGTACTGGCATTGGCCATGGAGAAGTTCACGGCTATTATCCCGTGGGATTTGCCCCGGAAGGCATGCTTGAGGGCATTGGTAACCAGTTCATTGGTAACAAGACCACAGGGTATGGCCTTGTCCAGGGGCAGGGCCGCGTTCTCCTCTACCTCAACAAATATGTCAACCGTGGCGGATCCCCAGGCACGACTCCAGCGGAGGGTATCGCAGATCTTGCGTATATAGTCAGACATAGGCAGTTCCACGAAGGAGCCAGTCTGATAGACCTCTTCATGCACCAGCGCCATGGCCTGGATGCGATCCTGGCACTCTTCGAAGGCCTCGCGGGCTTGCTCGTCCTGGATTGTGCCCGTCTGCAGGGACAGGAAGCTTGATACTATCTGCAGGTTGTTCTTCACGCGGTGGTGTACTTCCTTGAGCAGGATGTCTTTCTCTCCAAGGCTCTGCTCGATGGCCCCGAAATTCTCGTCAAGCCTTACCTTGAGGGCCAGTATGGATCTGGCCAGTCGACCCAACTCATTGTTTTTCAGTGTTATTTGCGACAAACCTGAAGGGGCCGGGACTCCGGGAACCAGGGCATCCACATCATTGATCAGCAGCCTCAGAGGTCCAGTAAGGGATTCAACGATGAACCAGCCGGCTATGACAGCGGCTACCAGGAAGACAAACAGCACTGCAAGCGTCCAGGCATCCATCTGTGCCAGCTTGGTGGTATATGCGGTTTCACGGAGGGCAGTAACCACCAGCCAATCCAGCCCGGCCTCGGTCCTGAATGGACGGGCCTGCCCAAGGTACCGGGTAGTGCCAATGTTCAGGCTGAAATCCACCAGGCGGTTCTTTACCGGAGACTGCTCGCCGGGTGCCTCTATACCCGCTGCTTTTGCCGATAGGGCTACCAGCGGATCTTCATGATTCCTGGCTCGCTGCCGCTGGCCGTCGGGGTCAACAATACTGACCGCTCCGGCGGAACTGGCAACCAGGCGGCCTGTATAGTCGACCAGATAAAGTATCCCTTTCGAAGACTCAGGCAGCTGGTTCAGATATTCAGAAATCCCCCCAAGGGTAAGTACCGCAGTGGTCACACCGATCACCGTTCCATCATCACCATGGATCGGGATAGAAGCCGACATGGCAGGGTCGCTGTTGGAATAGAGGGTATACGGTTCGGTCCAGATTGGCTGGCCTGCATCGAGAGCCGAACGGTACCAGGGCCGTTGCCTCGGATCATAGTCAGGCCTTACAAGTTCAGGCTCGCCAAAGCTGCCATCATCATTGACCGGCCGGAAAACCAGGTCATTCCCGGTCTCTGACCCGGCACTGGCAACCCTCAACCTTCCGTCAGCCAGTCTCTGAGCCTCCAGGTACGAGCCGTCATCCATGCCTACGGCAATGATTGACAGTCTCTCGTATACCCGGAGCTGGGACAGGAAAACCTGCCGGAGGCCATCAGTGGAGGTCTGATCCGGTTTGAATTCCGCAAAATAGGCCGCATTCACCTCCGCGGCGCTGAGGGCCTCTTCCATCTTGTTCCTGGTTGTCTCATTTACCCGTTCCGCAACCTCGCGGATCACCGTCCTGATGAGGTCCCTCATGGATTCCCGGGATCCTATCAGGTACATGGTCCAGGATACGCTGAAGCTTGCTGCCATGATGAGGATGAAAGGTAGTACGATCAATCGTTTCAGCTTGCCGCTGGGTTGCCGGGACATTTTTCCATTATAGGGCAATTTTCCGATTAACTATAGTCATCAAGTATGGATTATCCTGCCTCAAGTCGTCTGAAACAAACTTTCTTTCCATGTCCTTGCCTGTTATGATGTTCCAAGTCTGTCGCAATCGATGGAGTACCTGTCATGACGATACTGCTGAATAACGACCACTTTACCCTGGAAGGCAACAGTTGCAGCGTGCGGGAGGTCCTGATTGCCAAGGGCTGGTCCTTCCCCTTGATCGTGGTGAAAGTGAACGGAACACTTGTCCCCCGGCCATCGTGGGAAAACGCCGTAGTCCGTGATGGTGACGAGATGGATGCCATGCACCTGGTTTCGGGAGGCTGAAACCTCAGGGTATGGCCTGCCAGCATTGCCTGCCAGCATTGCCTGCCAGCATTGCCTGCCAGCATTGCCTGCCAGCATGGCACGCCAATATAGCGTGTCATGCAGGCGAGGTCAGTGGGACTCCTTGTTGCGGTCATTTTTCGGGATATCCATCTCGTCATAGTAGTGTTCCAGGCATTCAGGACACAAGCCATGGGTAAAATCCGCATTTGTTCTGGCGCTTATGTATTCCTCGACCTGCCCCCAGTATCCGGTATCGTCACGGACCTTCTTGCATGACGAACAGATGGGTATCAATCCCTGCAGCTGTCTGACATTTTTGAGCGCGGCTTCGAGATCCCTGGTCCTCTCCACAACCTTGCGTTCCAGGTTTGCATACAGTTCCGCGTTCTCTATGGAGATGGAAGCCTGGGCAGCTATGGCCTCGACTATCTTCATCCGCTCCGGTGGGAACGCCACGGACACAAACTCATTGCCAAGCTCCAGAACTCCCCTGGCCTTCCCCCTGCTGAGCAGCGGTATGTAGGCCAGGGATCCAGTACCGCTCCTGAAACCGCCAACCAGGGTCCGCTGTACCTCGCAACAACTTCTGAGCTGCTCGGCAGGTAGTGGGGTGGTGACCGAACCCTCGACACCTTCTTCCAACGTTCCTGTGCCATAATTTGACGAGGCTGCCTTGATCCATTCATCTCCCTGGAGTATCCACACCGTGCCGAACCTGGCCCCGCTGGTAGTCATGGTTGCGTCGAGCAGGCTTTTCAGAAGTGCCGTTCCGTCACGCTCGGCAGCAATGACCGCGCTGGCCTTGAGCAAGGCTTCGGCATCAAGGGTCAGAAGTCCAGAGCCCTGGCTCGAGTCATGGCTTGCAGAGACCCAGGCCTTGATTGATGGATACCTGAGAGCCATCGCCTCGGCAGCCCCCGTGGCTCCCCATCGGGCCAGGGCTGTATATGCCGCCCGTTGATAGAAATGGGCCAGAGCCTGACGACCGGCACTGGCCAGGCAGGCAGCGTATTCGATACTGACCACGGCCTCATCAAGGTGGCTTCCGGTGATGCGGGTCAGGGAGACAGCCCGCTCAAAGGTATCAAAGGCCTTCATCATCTTGTCCTGGTGGAAACACAACAACGCAGTCAGCAGTACCAGCTTTGGTTCATACACAACCGGATTCAGCCTGGCTAGGGGTGTCAGCAGACGATGCATCCGGCGCAGACTTGCTCGTGCTGCCCGCCGTTCGTGTAGCATCAACGACGAAAAGAGTTGATAGGCATATGGGTGGTCAAGGTGTTTGCCGCTCGCAGCCAAGGCCTCCCTGCCGGTAACCAGACAATCCAGGATCTGCATGGTCATACCGGCGAAGGTGCCTGCCATTGAAGAGGCGTAGGTCTTCTGCTCGTTGATAGCCAGGCGGGCTTCGCCAAAATTCATGAACAGATAGCCGGTAAGGGCCCGGTACAAAGCCAGGTCACAGGCAAGAAGGTATTGCCTCTGACTGGAAAAATCAGCCTGCCAGTCTGCAAATGAACGACCGTCGAAAATCACCTTGCCGGAGGGGTCTTCTGTTTCCTTGAGGCTATCCATGAACGCCGCTGTTGCCCTGAAGGCCCGGCAAGGCAGGACCTGGTTCATCGATGCGACGGCTTCCTTGATCTCTGGCTGAAGGGCTACAACCGAGGCCAGTTCCTTGCCACCAATGACTGCCAACTGGAAATACGTCGAGTAGGCATAGGATCCGTAATCGTGATCACCGGTACTGCGACCAGCCCTTCCTGCATCGAGATAGGTTTCGAGACATTCGTCTATTGACTTGAACCAGTGGTTGATGAAATTCATAACGACATATCTGGACCGGGCATAGGCATCTATGCTGGATGGCCGGGAGGAAAGCCGCTCCGCCAACTTGCCAAAACGCTTGCCCAAACCATATCGTCCAAAGCTGCTTATCGCTGTCATACCCATGGCAGCACACAACACCGCTGACTGGGAATGAAATCCGTATCTGCGGCATATACGAAGGCCGGCCGCAGCCAGGAAAGGGATAATCACCGGTTTCACGGTATATGCTGACGGCCCCGAGGCGGCTATGATATCCAGAGCCACCCTGGCTTCTGGCTCGATCATATCGGGCCGGTCGGCCAGCCTTCGTCCAGCATCCCACAGGACAAACATTGTCGAAGCGAAGGCCAGCGCGGCTCCAAACCTTCCAGGTTTGTCAGGCAGTTTCAGCCCCAGACGTCTGAGTGCGGCATAGGCGCAGGCAAGGGCTTCACCGGATTTACCCATAGCCGACAGCCCTTTGACAGCCGATTCTTCGATCCGTGGTAACTCTGCAGCTGGAGCCATTCGCAGAGCCTCCATCCGGTTCTGGTTGAAGGTTTCTGCCTCACCGGCCCTGGATGCACAGGTCATCGACAGGAGCGCCACTTCCAGAGCCAGTCCCGGCTCGTCCTGCCAACCTGCCGGACCCAGGACCTGACTGGCCTTTTGAAGCAATTCCAGGGAACCCGAGGGATCGTCATTGGCCCTGGCTGCCCCGGCCCGGGTAAACACCACAGCCCGCCTTACGGCATCCTCCCTGGCATGGGGTCTCAAGGGGTCGGCCATCACGTGATGAATTGCAAGTTCGGGACGGCCTGCGGCCTCGTAGCGCCTGGCAAACGCCTTGTGCCAGGCTGATTTACGGATCGATTCCAGCCCGCTGTACAACAAGCGGGGTATGGACTCATGGGAGAAGCGGAAAATCCTGCCAGCATGGTCACAGGGCACGATCAAGCCGGCCTCCAAGGCCGGGATTGTCAGTTCATCACGGGATTCCCTGGATCTGATGATTGCAGCAACCGCATCGGGGTCAAACTCCTCTCCCGCACAGGCTGAGCATTCCAGAAACCGCAGAGTCGGTTCAGCGAGGGATGCAAGCATACCAGGCAAGGCTGCCTCGATATCGACAGGAAGTCCTTTACCATCCAAGGCAGGCCAGGACACACGCCAACGGCACCGTGGTGCATCGAACCAGATGCTGCCTTCCATTGCCAGACCGGAAAAGAAGCCATCCAGACCCTCACTCTGGCCGCCAGAGGCCGCCAGGGCAAGTCCTGACAGGGAGCCCGCCTTGTCGGGATCACCAGGAAAAACCTCATTCACGATTGCGTACATCTCGCTGGGACTCAACCTGGTACGACCCTTGATCCGCAATGGAATGTCCAGAAAGCACTGTCCGGGAGTATCATGAGTCCCTGGCACAAGCTGGTGGCCAGCCGGATCCAGGACAGCTTCCAGATCGTGGATGAAGCCGGTTATGGTCTGATAGCGCCGGTCTGGATCCTTGGCCATGGCCTTGGCCACAATGCTGTCGAGCAGGATATCAGGGTCATCCCTGAACGTACCGGGGGACGGGGGCACACCAGCAATGGCATCATACAGGATGGCTACCGGGTCCTGGGTATCAAAGGGCGTCCTGCCTGCGAGCAGTGTGTACAGTACTGCTCCGGCGGCATAGATATCCGTACGCCAGGAAGATTGTATGGCCAGCCTTCCTGTCTGCTCAGGCGCCAGAAACGCTCGATCCATACCTGAACGAGGCAGTTTGTAGTAATCCGGTCCCGCATCATCCATGTGGCGTGCGTTGCCAAGCCCCACCAGAATGATGCGTCCGGCGGTATCCCGGATCACATGATCAGGCCTGACCGCTCGGTGA
>MIBM01000171.1:0-2296 GCA_001830645.1 Spirochaetes bacterium RIFOXYC1_FULL_54_7 | reverse complement strand
AAGCCAATACCCAGAGTCACGGCATCCTGGACGGTCCAGGGCCCCTTGCCCAGTAGCTGGGCAAGGGGCTTTCCTCCAATATCGTCGGTGGCCAGGATGATGCGGTCCCGGTATGGACCAAAATACAGGGGCTGGGGCGTTCCTCCTGGACCAACAGCCAGGGCAGCACGATACTGCTGTTCCATTGATCTGGCCAGCTCGCCGATTGCAACGCCCGGGCGGGATGCCTTTACCAGGGCCGGCCGTTCGCTTGGTCCCAAATAGCCACGATAGACCTCAAACTGGCTATCCAGGAAGACCGGAAGCTCGTCGCGGTTCCTTATCCAATTGTCGGCTATCATGGATGGCTACCCTCCAGCACTATATTGTATAGTATCGACCAGTTTACGACAGGGGGAACATACATGACCAGACTGAGTGCCGCCCAATGTGGACATGCCATAGCCAAGGGTGATTTCGGCCCGGAAGTCATAGCTTCGGCTCCACGGGTGGCAGTGGTGCTTACCCAGAGCTGGTGCCCCCAGTGGGTCATGATGCGCATGTGGCTTGACCGTGCCGAAAAGGATGCTGACGCCACGGTCTTCCTCGTCGAATATGACAAGGAAGATTATTTTGAAGACTTCATGGCCTTCAAGGAAGACATGCTGGGAAACCGCAGTGTACCATATATACGGTACTACCGGGACGGAGTGTTCACAGGGGACGGCAACTTCATAGGCAAGGATGGCTTCGTGGCCAAGCTCACCCGCCTATAGTCTTCTCCACCAGCTCTATCAATAGTGGAACCAGCTGTTTCTTCCTGGACAGCACGTCCTTGAGCTCGAAAATACCTGGCCCAAGACGCGGATAGCGTAGCATGGACACAAAGTCACGGTCCCCTTCCACCAGCAGTATGCTGGACAGTTCGGTTATGTCTGTAACCATGAGGGCGCTGAAATAATAGCCCCCGGCCTTGCGCATGGCCTTCAGTTCGGCCAGTACCTCGTCCGAACGCTCCATGATTTCGTCCGGGCTGTTCACCTCTACCTGGCTTACCACAAAGCTCAGTTCGGCCGCGCCGTACTCCTTCATGTCCAGGCGGACTATCTCGTCCACCGGTTTCTTTCCCACCATGCTGGCCGAACTCATGATGTCGCGCCCCAGCTCGTCTATCTCGAGGTTGGCGATATTGGACAGGTATTCCGCGGTATCCCTGTCATTATCCGTGGTGGTGGCCGACTTGAGGATGAGGGTATCAGACAGGATGCCTGCCAGCAGAAGGGAAGCGATAGGCAACGGCAGGGGAACCCGCAATTCCCGGTACATGTCCGCGATCATCGTACTGGTCGACCCTACCACCCGGTTTATGAAGGTTATGGGGTAGCGGGTACTGAAGGAACCCAGCCTGTGATGGTCTATCACCTCCAGGATGCGGTAATTGTCAGCCCCATCCACCGCCTGGGACAGTTCGTTGTGGTCTACCAGGATCAGGGATATGTTCGGCTCCCGGATGAGGTCACCCTCACCGAAGAGTCCCACCACCCTGCCATCCTCATCGATCACCGGCACCGACCGGCTGGTGGATGAGGCAATGGCCTCCTTGGCTTTGCGCAGGCTCTCGTGTCTGGAGATGGCCCGGATCGAGGTATCCCCCATGGTTTCCACCGGCGTGGAGTAGATGACCAGCAGGCTGGTTGACGAGGTGTCGTATGGTGATATCAGAACCGAGACACCGTTCTTTTCGGCCAGGGCCTTCAGGGACCGGTCAAGCAGCGCGCCATTTGAGATGATCAGCACTCGCACACCGGATTCTATGGCGTAACGCTGGACATCCACCCGGTCTCCTACAATCACGATCACGGAATCCTTCTGCTCGGCATCCAGATGCTTGATGAAACTGTCGGTCTCCAGGGCGGCCACCATTATCCTGGCCTTGAACTCCTTCTCCGCCTCACGCACATGCACCGGCTGGGCCTTGATGGTGGCCAGAAGCTTGCCTACGCTGGTTGGTATGATGGCCTTCTTGTGGGGGTTTATCTTGCGCAGGATGTTCTGGGCAAAGGAGCTGTAATGCAGCATGGAGCGGTAGCGCCCATCGCTGTCCACAATGGGCAGGGCCTTCTGGCCGCTCTGGTTCATGGTGGCCAGGGCATCCCACAGGGGCGTACCACGGTCAACGATGGCCGGTTTGGCGCCCAGGTAGTAGTCCACCTTGGGCAAGAGGTCGGGCAGGAAGGTGGGAAAGGGAACCTTGAAGCGCTCGAAGACATACTCTGCCTGGGGACTCATCTTGCCCGCCCGGGCCGCCAGACACTGT
>MIBM01000170.1:7719-9674 GCA_001830645.1 Spirochaetes bacterium RIFOXYC1_FULL_54_7 | reverse complement strand
GGTTACCCGGGCAGTTTATACTATCCTCCGAACTCCTGATTGCCTTTTTTATCATGCCTCCTTTGATTGTCAGGTATCGGTTCCAGGCCGCATCTAATCCCGGCATGGGTCGGGGTTGGTACACAGTACGTCGATACTGGTCGCGGATTAAGCCCCGTCCCGTAGTCAGATCGGCAATAGTGCCAAGACTTACACCCTGTACCAGGATATTGCCCAGAGCAGTCGCTTCCACAGGACCTGCTATGATCGGAATGCCACAGACATCAGCACTAAGCTGGCACAGGAAACGCTGGCGCGTTCCACCTCCCAGAACATACAGCTGTTGTATCGGTCGCCCTCGAAGTCTGCCGATACCTTCCAATACAAAGCGGTATTGAAGGGCCAGAGCCTCAAAAGCAGTCCGGACATACGCCCCGGGATTCGCAGGTGCCTTTTGACCGAACTTGCGTGCAGCTGCATCGAAAGCCTTGGTCATGGATGGGGGATTGGAAAAGGATGGATCATCGGGATCAAGGACACAAGCAAAGGAAACGCTTTCCTCTGCAGCCTGTTCCAGTTCCTCATAGCTGGGAGTGCCGGGAAAATCGAAACGTAAACGCTGGACCAACCAAAGGCCCATGATATTCTTCAAGTAGCGGTAGGTACCGTAAACGCCCCCCTCATTGGTCATGCCAAAATCACGGGAAGCGGCGTCAAGTCGGGGTTCCTGGTTTTCAACACCCAATAGAGACCAGGTACCTGAAGATAGGTATGCCCAATCTTCCCCCCTGCCGGGCAGGCGGCAACGGCGCTTCCTGTATCATGACAGGCAGGAGCTACCACCCGAAGTCCCGCAGGAGCACCCAATTCGTTGACCAGATCACCGCTCAGTTCCCCTACTACGGTATCGCTCTGAACCATAGGACAAAAAAGGGAGCGGGGTACGCTCAAGGCGTCAATAACCTCCCATGCCCAATTCCTTGTTCCCGCATCGGCCAAGGCTCCAGTACTGGCTTCAGTGTACTCGTTCACCATAGTGCCGGAAAGCCAATAATTCAAAAGATCCGGTACCGTCAATAGCCTGGATGCCCGGGAAAGCTGTTCCCCCTTTGCTCTGGTATGAGCGTAAAGCTGAAAGCAGGTGTTGAATTGATGACGTTGAATCCCGGTGATATCATAGAGTCGTTCCCAACCCATAATATTCTTGAAAAAGTCCTTCATGGCCGTGTCGGTGCGCGGATCACGGTAATGATAAGGCAGGGAAATCAAGTCTCCCTCCGCATCCAGAAGCCCATAATCCGAGCCCCAAGTATCTACCCCCAAGGAGACAAGACGGTCGCCATAGGTTTCAATAGCCTTTTTCAGACCTACTTTGATTTCATGAAAGATATATGGGAAATCCCAATACCGACTGCCCCTGAGAGAAACACTCAGGGTAGGGAAACGATGAAGAACAACGGGATCCTGCAAGGGCCCTGCAACCACCCGTCCGCTTTCCGCCCCCAGATCTATGGCGATATGAGCTCTTTCCATGCCACCGTTCCTTCCGCTATACCGCGAACATGACCTTGTTGATCCACTCCCGCTTTCCAAAAATTTTTGCAAAGATAGCCGGACCTTCCGAGAGGGGTAGTTCATGGCTGATCAATGGGGCAACCTGGATGCGGGTATCCAGAAACTGGAGGACCGTGGTCCACTCGTCCTTACCCCGGGGTTCCACCTTGGAGTTCCAAGTACCAAAGATGCGGATTTCATTCCGGAGGATGCGGGAAAAGTCTTTTTCCGGAACCTGAAAGGTACCGGCGATATTGCCCATGAATACTATCTGGCCAAAGCGGCCTGCAGCGGTGACGGCCTGCAGGAAGGTGGCTGGCAGCCCCACCGCTTCAACTATACAATCCGCTCCATCATTGCCCGAGAGGCGACGTACCTGGTCTCCAGGATCCCCGGCAGAAGAGTCTATGGGGACGCATCCC
>MIBM01000170.1:7493-7638 GCA_001830645.1 Spirochaetes bacterium RIFOXYC1_FULL_54_7 | reverse complement strand
GCCACCATGTTGCCAATGGGCCCTCCCCCAAGAACCAGGCCACTCATACCCGGGCGGATGCTCAGCTTCTCTACCCCATGGAGGGCCACAGCGCAAGGTTCAGTCATGGCCGCGGAATGCAGGGACACCCCCACGGGTACCGGAA
>MIBM01000170.1:5485-7435 GCA_001830645.1 Spirochaetes bacterium RIFOXYC1_FULL_54_7 | reverse complement strand
GTAATAGTCGTAATCAATACATTGGGCATAGTCACCCACAGAACAGGGGGCGCAGACCCCACAGGGAATCAAGGGAAAGGCTGCTACCCGGTCACCGGCTTTATAGGGCGAAGCAGCTGGAACCTCCGCCACGACACCACTGAATTCATGACCCATTACCAAGGGATAATGGTAGGCTTTCCCATGGAAGGCCCGGGGTATATCCGAACCGCAGATTCCCGAAAAAGCCACCTTGACCAGAATATCCGCCTTGCCCCCCCGGGGACTACCATCGGCCCGGCAGGATTGGAAGGGAGCAGGATCGGGGACATCTTCATGGGCGAGGATGGTGTTTTCTTTCAATACAAGAGCTTTCATGGCTAGCCCCGTTCCCAGTCTATGATGACCTTGAGGCTATCCGGATCCGCTGCCCGGTCAATCGCATCCAGAATCCGCGTATGGGGGAAGCGCTCCGAGGGGTTGGTCATTCGGTTCAGTAAGGGCAGCTTACCCTCATTGATCATATCCCGGGCCAAGGAAATGCCCCGCATGGACGATCCATGGGTAGCCTGGTAGCACTGGAGCTTGTAGTGAATGTCGTTGTTCAGGTCCACTTCCTGGGCTATTCGCGGCTTACCCCCGGCCCCCTTGACGCCGGCGTGGGCGTCCAGCACCGTTCCATAGCCCAGAAGGCTCACAGCCAAGCGATATGCAGCCTCGGCGGAGGCATTCACCATTACAAAATGGGGTTCGTTGAAGGGTTTGCACTCCACCAGAACCCGTTCCCGCACATCTTCGGTCCAGGGCAGTCCCACCACCCGGGGATCGGCGAAATCCCGAAGGACCCGCTGAAGCCGTTCCTGGCCACGGTTGACCAGGATAACCTTTCGGGCTCCCATGGCCAGACATGACTGGAGGGCATATACCCCCTGGGACCCGGAACCGATCAGTACAGCCACCCGGTTTTCAATACAATTGTTCACCCTGGTCAGCCCTTCCAAAGTGCAGGCCAAGGGTTCCAGATGGCAGGCCTCATCAGCGCTTATACCGGAGCTGAAGCGAACCATGGGGCCCAGTTTTACAAACCATGCAGGAAGAATGGCATATTTTCGGGCAAAGCCAGGGAATTCATGCCCCGTAGCCTGGGTGTTGGGACAACTAGTCCAGTCCCCGGTTCCCTCTTCGCCGCAGTAGATGCAGCTGGGATCCCCACAGGGAATATCACAACCCAAACCCACCAGGGCTCCCGTGCTGAAAGCCCTTACCCCCGGACCTACAGCGTCCACTTCGCAACTTGCCTCGTGGAGGATCACCGCAGGCCAGGTTTTCATACGGGTCAGGCCCTGACGGTAGATAACCACATCGGACTGGCACACAGAGGTACGCAGGGTCCGTAACCGGACCTCCCCCGGACCAGGTTCACCGATTTCCTCTTCAGTAGCCCGGAAGCTTCCATTGGGTTTATCCAAGTAATATACCAGGTTCTTCATGCCTGTTCAACAAGGGCTTCGACAAGGGCGAGGACATTCTGCAGAGGTGTATCGGAGGTGATACGGTGGGTGGGGCCAGCAATATAGCCCCCCCCTGCACCCAGTGTCGCAGCAGCCTGTGCCACCGCCTTCCGGACATCATCCGTTGAGCCAAAGGGCAGGGTAGTTTGAGTACTAATGCCACCCCAAAAGGTCAGGGCTGACCCATAGCGGCGCTTCAGGTCCCTAAAATCATAGACTTCCGGCTGAACCGTCTGATACCCATCCAGTACAATCTCCACCAAATCATCGAGAAAGGTCAGTATGTTGCCGCAGGAATGAAGCACCACCAGCTTCCCCGCAGCCCGGACGGGCGCAAAGAGCCGTGCCAGCTCATCCTTGATCACCGTGCGGAAGGTCTCCGGACTGAAGAGCGTTCCTGTCTGCTGCCCATAATCATCACCAAAGTAGAAGCCTTGGAAGGGTAAGTCCAGAACGGCCT